>CALMWI010000034.1 GCA_937873545.1 uncultured bacterium
CTCGGCTGATGAAGGTACAATACCCGCCGAAATAAAAAAGATGCACTTTAAGGGAGCTCTGGCGGCGGCAAGGCTGGGCGATGATGTCAATCCGGAAAAAAGATCCGACAAATATGAGTTCTATGTCAGTCTAAAAGAACTTCCGCACTTAGACGACAAATATACCGTGTTCGGAAGAACGGCTGAAGGATTTGAAACCGTGAAAAAGATCGTTTCGGTTCCGAGAGACTCCACCGATAATCCGCTTGAAAAAATCATGATCAAAAGAGCATATCTAGAAAAATATTTCGATACAGAAAAATATGAATTCTACAAGAATAAAAAGGAGAAAGAATAAATGCTCAAAAGCATAGCTGATCTTTTTAAATCCGTATTTAGATTCCTTCGTTTATACTATCTTCCGATTTTTATTTCATCCGGAGTTCTTCTGGTTATTGCTGTTTCAGTCGTCCTCTGGCTCGATAAGAAGGTAATGCCGGAATATACGCGCTCCGGACTTGAATTCCCTATTCCATCTGTAGTGGGAATGAGCCTCGATTCCGCCAGAACGGTGGTCGAGGCGGACAGTTTTAAGATATCGGATGAGATAATAAAAAAAGTCGATGCATCTAAACCGGCAGGAACGATCCTTGAGCAGTATCCCAGGGCGGGCGCAAAATGCAAGCACGGAAGAAAGATCTATTTAACATTATCAAAAGGAGCCCAGCCGGTAGTAGTTCCCGATCTTATCGGAAAATCCCCGCAGGACGCGCTATATAAAATCGCGGAAAAAAAGCTCGTGGCGGACAGCGTGCTTTATGAATTCAGCGAGGAGTATCCTGACGGCGTGGTCATGGGTCAGTCGCTTGTAGTTAACGACACAGTTGATATCGGCGACAGGATATTCATCGTTGTTAGCGTCGGCAAACATCCTTCGGAGTACATTATTCCCGATGTTAAGGGACAGATATTAAAACAGGCCTCGCTGACTTTGCGCAAAGGAGGTTTCAAGATAACTGAGATAAAGTATCAGAAGAACACCGAACTACTTCCGAACACGATAATAGATCAGGAACCGGTTCCCGGAGAGATCGTTTATCAGGGGGCGGAAGTGAAGCTGGTCGTTTCATCAATGACGGAATGATCCGCACTGTTTCAATATAATCTACGATTTAAGAAGATTTAACTTATATATTCGGATATTTTTTCTTATATTTGGATAATGATCGTAAGATCGTTTATAAGTTGAATTTTTCAGGATTAACATTATGAATAATATGCTCATAAGAATAATTGTTGCTGTAATTGCCGCTCCGGTAATCTTATATTCACCGTTCCTCGGAATTAATTATTTCGCTTCATTTATTTTTCTGATATCCTTCCTCGGGTCAAAAGAACTTCTGAATTTTTACAAAGCAAGGCATATAAAACTTAATCCGCTTGCGCCTTACATGGTTTCTTTTATCCCGCTGTTCTTTCTCGCCGGCGGGTTTGAAGCAGCAGCCGAATATTCTCTGGCTGCCGCCCTGATGCTTTTCACTTTCGATATCTTCAGAGCCAGAGACCGGGTTTCGTATATAATTTCCGGTTATACTCTGATGATAGTTTATTGCGGTATTTTTCCCGCAATGCTTGTCGGCGTGATCAGCAGCACCATTCCGATAATGTTCATTTTCATTTACGGCGTAATAATCGCTACGGATTCATTCGCATATTTCGGCGGACTTACCTGCAGAAAACTGTTTAAAACACATAAGCTTCTTGAACGGATAAGCCCGAAGAAAACGATCGAAGGCTCTGTTTCCGGCCTGGCTTTCGGCATACTTGCGGGATGGCTCATCTTCAAATATACCGAGATCGGAGAGGGCTTAACTTTAGGTCAGGCGATATCTTTCTCGGCCGTTATCTCTGTTCTCGGCCAGATCGGGGACCTGTTCGAATCGATGATCAAAAGAGATTTCGGAGTTAAAGATTCCTCTAATATAATACCGGGTCACGGAGGGGTACTTGACAGGTTCGACAGCCTGATATTCGTAGCTCCCGGAGCGTACATTTTTATTAAATATCTTTTAAATTAAGGAGAACCATGGAAGGGTACGAATTAGCAAAAAGGGTCGTTGAACTGGCTCTTGAAAAAAAGGGCATGGATATTTCGATCGTTGACCTGAGGGGAATAACATCCTCATTCGATTTTTTTGTTGTCATTACCGGTTCGGTTGACCAGCATGTCAGAGCCTTGGCCGATCATATCAGAAAAGAATTGTCGAGACAGGGCGATAAACCTATCGGGTATGAGGGATCGAATAATCTGAAATGGGTGCTTCTTGATTATGTGGATGTAGTGGTGCATATCTTCGACCCAGAAACGCGGGACTATTACAAACTTGAAACTATCTGGAATGACGCAAAAATCGAAAGAATGGAGTAAAGATGACCTATGTAATAGACATCGGCAACACATCTGTAAAACTGTACAAAATGAATGAAAGCACTGTCGTTCAGACGCTTAAATTTGACGAGAAAGCGCTGAAAACTTTATCCGAAAGTAAATTCAATGTCGAATTCATAATAGCCTCCGTAGTTCCGAAGAAGACTGAAGAGATAGTTGAACTTATTGAAAAGCACGGTATGAACAAGCCTCTTGTAATAACCCACAAGCATTATAAAGACCTGAAAAGCAAATACCTCAATATCAGCGAACTGGGCATTGACCGGCTGTGCAATGTGGCTTACGCAATAAAGAATTTCAAGAAAAACACGGTCGTAATAGACCTAGGCTCGGCTGTAACATTCGACATAATAAACGGACGGGGTGAGTTTGAGGGCGGTATGATACTTCCCGGTATCAGAACGCAGTTCAAATCACTTTCAAAACACACTGCTCTTCTGCCTGATCTTATTCAGCATGACGACGACCTTTTTATAGGCAGATCGACGGAAGAATGCATAAGATCGGGCGTACAGAACGGGATCGCCGGGATCTGCAACGATTTCATAAAAGAGATCGCGAACCGTTTTACTACAAGAATACAGGTTATTCTGTCGGGAGGCGATGCGGAGTTCATATCCAAACTTGTGGATTTTGATTTTAAGATCGAAAAGAACACCGTTCCTATCGGCGCGTACTTAATCAGCAGGATGGTAAAATGAAATGAAAAAGGGTATGTTCTGCATATTTGTTATCCTTTTATTTTCAACCCTCGAAGCCGGGACTCTTTTAAAGATCCACAGCGCGGATATTCTGAAGCAGAATCAGATCGGCGGAAAAACAATTTACGGAAATGTTGATATCGAATATGATATTTACAGGGTAAAGTGCGACAGCGCAGTGATAAATAAAGATATGACCCACGCACGGCTGTTCAGGAATATCCAGTTCAGCGATACCTCAAGAACGATAAGATGCAAAAGCGCCACGCTGTCGAAAACACCCAACGGCAACATGGCATATCTTCTGGGCGACATCAGAATAACGGAAAAAGATTTTTATATTACCGGAAAAGAAGCCTCGATGAACGAGATAACGGACAGAGTATCGGTAACCGATTCGGTTATCGTTAAGTATTTTAAATTCCCTTCCGCGCTTTACTGTAAGCAGCTTGAGCTCGCTACCGGTGAAGAGATCGTGTCTTCCGAGTCTGTTGACAGCGTTCATTATATTGATTCTTTGAGGTACTACAAACTGTTCACACGCAGTTTTTCATACGACATAAAAAAAGAAAAACTTGTTTTTGAAACTAAATTCAGTCTGGAAGCGCATGAATTTTCTGAACCTTATATGAGATTTAAGCAGACAGATCCCGCAAAAATACTTTCGGTCGTAAAAAACCTTAAAATAATCAAGGACGGATACTTTTCGGCGAACAGAGGTGCCTTTATCTTTGACAGCCTCAATATCGATACGGCGGGAAAATGCTCCTTTGTGCAGTTCGACAGGGAAAAAGCTGATACTCTCTATTTTAATTCGGACAGGATCGTTTATTCAGAAGCTGCTCAGAGAGGGGACGCGACCGGAAATGTTAAGATCAGGAAAGATAAAATGATCATCGAAGCAAAAAGGACCAGTTATTATCAGAAGAGCGAAACGGTAAAGTTTTTCGACAAACCTGTCGTTACTTATGACAAAAGCACGGTCACAGGCGACTCTATAGAACTTAAGATCGGAAAAAAAGATTTTTATCCCGAGACCGCCGTGATCTACGGTAATCCCGTTTTCAGATCCCAGCCGGAACCCGATTTTCCCGAAGAGATAAATATTTTAAAGGGAAAACTGATGAATCTGTGGTTTTCCGGCAAAGATATTTCAAAAATAATTGTTTCAAAAGAGGCGGAAGGTGTGTATTTTATCAGAAAGGAGAGATCTAAGACCAGCGAAGCGTCTAACTATCTCCTTGGCGATGAAATGGTAATAAACTTCGCTGACGGAAAAATAGACAATGCCTCGATAAAAGGCGGGTGCGAAGGAGTATATTACCCCGACAAAATGAAGAAGGAAGTTTTAAAACCAAAAAAGAAATAGATCATGGACCACATTTTAAAAGCCGAAGGGCTAAAAAAAATATACGGAAAGAAAGAAGTCGTCAAATCGGTGACGATCGAGCTTAAAAAAGGCGAGATAGTGGGTCTTTTAGGACCGAACGGCGCAGGAAAAACAACTACTTTTTATATGCTGACCGGAATGATAAAACCGAATGCGGGAAAAGTATTTTTGAACGGGATCGACGTGGCAAAGATGCCCATGTACAAAAGAGCGAGGAACGGGCTCGGCTATCTGCCGCAGGAAGCTTCGGTTTTCAGAAAGCTCTCGGTCGAAGATAATATAATGGCTATATTACAGAGAGTGGAAAAAAGCGGTAAAAAAAGAAAAGAGAGGCTTGAGATTCTGCTCGACGAACTTAAGATCAAGCATATAAGAAAAAGCAAGGGCTATTCTTTGAGCGGAGGAGAGAGAAGAAGGGTCGAGATAACCAGATCGCTAGTTACCAACCCGGATTACATACTTCTCGATGAACCTTTTGCCGGAGTTGACCCTGTGACCATAGAATCAATTCAGGCAATAGTTATGGGTCTTAAGAAAAAAGGCATCGGAGTTCTGATAACCGACCACAATGTTTACGAAACTTTAAAAATAACCGACAGGGCATATATACTTTTTGACGGAAAGATCATGATCGAAGGCTCCTCGGAATTTCTTGCGAACGACCCTGAAGCAAGAAGAATGTACCTCGGAGAAAATTTTAAACTTCATCGTCCGGATGCGGACAGGGAGGTTGAAAATGATAAGACCGGCTCTTAGAACAACAGCAAAGCTTGATACAAAACTTGAACCCGCGGTGATATTAAGATCCGCACTCCTTGAACTTCCTGTGCTTCAGCTTGAAGAAAAAATACAGGAGGAGCTTGAGGAAAATCCGTTTTTAGAAACCGTGGAGGGTATCGAGAACGAAGACGGCGCGGAAGAGCGAAAAGAAAAAGAGATCCAGAAAAAAGAAAAGGAATTCGTAGATCTCGTCAAAACATTCTCGGACTATGACAGCGAGTATTCCGATTCGGGTGACGGCGAAGACAGCGAAGAAGGCGATTACGAACAGGGTTACCAGCGCACTCTTAGAGACTCATTATATGACCAGATTAACGAGAATTTTTTATCCGAGACCGATTCGGAGATCGCGACCTATATTGTGGACAATCTCG
Organism: uncultured bacterium; assembly: GCA_937873545.1. Lineage (GTDB taxonomy): Bacteria > UBA4055 > UBA4055 > UBA4055 > UBA4055 > UBA12480. Next base: position 5,674 of record CALMWI010000034.1, read on the forward strand.
ATGAAGACGGGTTTTTTAAAGTTGACCTTGAGCTTGTTAAAATAGAGTTTCCGGATGTGGCTGAAAAAACGATCCTGAGAATTTTAAAGACAATCCAGAAATTCGACCCCGTAGGTATTGCGTCAAGAGACACGAGAGAATGCCTGATGGTGCAGCTCAGATCTAGGGAGCTGTATCTTGAGGACACCTACATCGTGCTTAGAGATCATTATGACGACCTCGTGAATAAGAGATATTCCGTGATAATGAAAAAAACCGGAATAGAGCAGGAGCAGATGCAGGAAATAGTTGAAGAGGTCAGATCCTTAAATCCCAAACCCGGTTCGTCAAGGACCGTTGAGCTGTGGGAGAACGCAGAACCGCAGGCCATGTCGATCACGCCGGATTTTATTATAAAAGAAGTTGAGGGAAAGTTCGAGGTAATACTTAACAACGCGTCCATTCCTAATCTTAATATAAACAAGCAGTTCGAGAGCATATATCTGTCCAAGAACCCTAAAGCCGAAGCTAAGGATTATGTAAAGAAAAAGATCGAATCCGCAAAATGGTTCATCAATGCCGTGCATCAGAGAAGGACGACGCTAAAAAGAGTGATGGAATCCATCGTGAAACTCCAGCGCGAATTTTTCCTATACGGACCGGACAGGCTTAAGCCGATGATCTTGAAGGAAGTGGCTGAGGATATCGGTATGGACATAGCTACGGTTTCCCGAGCAACGAAAGACAAATATGTCGATACCGATTTCGGCGTGCTTGAATTAAAATATTTCTTCTCTGAGAAATCGCATACTGCCGAAGGCGAAGATGTTTCCACGCGAATCGTCAAGGAAAGGATCCGCGATATAATCACTATTGAGGATAAAAGACATCCGCTTTCCGATCAACTGATCTCTGACATGCTGACAGAAGAAGGATTTACGGCAGCAAGACGCACTGTCCAGAAGTACCGCGAGGAGATGGATTTTCCGCCGGCAAGGCTCAGAAAGGAACTCTAGATGCCAAAAAAAACTGCTTCACAGTGTACCTCCTGAAAAGTGAT
>CALMWI010000035.1 GCA_937873545.1 uncultured bacterium
TTACATCTCCGGTCTTTGGTATATACTCAGATAATACTGTTTCTATTACATTGTTATATGTAATACCAGCTTCTTTTAAAGCCATTTGCCAATTACCGCCAACACGACCTATGCCGATTTGTTTTTGTTCAGCCATTCTTATGTCTTCGATTAGTTGTTCTATTTCGTGCGAGTAATCTAATTCAACGCTAATCGCAAATGGATCAACTGCTTTATTCATATTGTCGTAATCTATAAATATCATTCTCATTCGTTGCTCCTTTTTCGTTCTCCTGTTAAGGTTAAAAAAGATGGGGGAGTTGCCTCCCCCGGTTAATACTATCCAGCATAACCGTATAAAGTTATTACTAGAATACCAGCGTCATATACACCAGCAACTGAAGTAGAAGCTAAATACAAATATGTATCCGCAGCTGGCAAAGCTGTTAAGTTTCTTGTCGTTCCAATAGCATGAGATGCGCCAATGTTTGTAAGAGCGACTGATCCAGCTAGGCCTCCTGCTGCGTCATCGTACTTGCCTGTTGCAGCAGTAGATGAATACAAGTCTATATCAGTATCGCCAGTTGTAGGAACTACTTTACATTTTATTTCACCTGCAAAAATAGCCCCATTTACCGCAGTGGTTATCTTGGTAATATAAGCAGCTGCAGTTCCAGTTCCGATGACATCATGATCCGTATTTTTAGAAGTCAATCCTGTCAAATTAAGATAAATATCTGTCTTAATAATATTGCCTGTTTTTACTACGGTTATGTCACATACAGTTCCAGTTCCACCAGAGATACCAGCCCCTGGAGCCGTAGGCGTAAGCTCGGTAATTACACTGCCATGTAATTGATTGAGTTCTGTAGGGGTGGCAGTAAGTTCAACTTCAGAACCGTCTTCTCCTACTGATAACTTAGTAATTTTCAGATCGCCAACATTTCTCGGATCGTCTCTTTTTATCTGAGCGTCGTCAAGCGGTCTGTAATATTTTTGTTCGGTCATTTTAAATCCTTATCTTTTGTTTAAAGTTAGGGGAGGATTAACCTCCCCATAGTCTATACGTTGTTCGGAGTAGCATCTATGATAGCGTGATTAGATTCATTCCTTACTTCGAGTGTCTGTGCTGCCGAGAAACCTTCTTTGTAAACAAACGGGTTGTTCGACGGCTGTAAGTTACCGTAGATTTTCGGAGTTCTGTTAGAGAATGTTTTCAGCTTAATGCTTGCTTTATCAATTATAAAGATCAGCCATCTCGGTCTTACTTCGCCGTTTCTGTGAGCGAATTTGTATCTTGGAAGTTTCCAAGTAGTGTCCTGATCGAGAGACGGATCATAGATAAGAGTTAAATCTCCGTAAGAAGTTTTTACTTTATCAACTTCCAGACCGAATGTAGCTTCCCCGTTAGTAATCTTTTCTGATCTGAACTGCGTACCGAGAACGTTTCCGGTAGTATTATTAGCTGAACCAAGGAACGCCATCGTTCTCCTGATGTAGTTTCTGATAGTTAAGCTGATAAATACCTGTCTTGTAGATCCTTCCCATTTTCCTGTAGAAGCATTGTAGTTTACAGACTTAGCAATTCTTTCGAACCATTCCTGGATCATCAGACCGCCATCGCTATAATACAATACCTGTCCGTTGTAAACCGGAAGCGGAATTGACAAGTAAGGTATATCGAACATCTCGGCATCGAGCAATCCTGACATAGTTCCTTTGTAAGCCGAATCAGAAGTTGATGCAGATGTGTTGGATTTCTTACCCCACAGACATTTATTCTGCATGATCTTTTTAGCTTTTGTCATTTCTCTTTCTCTGAGGACGGTAAAATTGTCTTTACCGTGTCCGCCGAAACCAAGTTTCATTCCCTGTCTTGCGGTAGTAATACCGTAAGGTTTGCCGTTATAGAATTCAACCCAGTTGTATTTACCTTCCTGAGTGAAAGTATATCCCGGCTGTTCTTCAACAGAGAATCCTTCGCTTTCTGATACTGCTGTCCCGGTATCGTGGAACATATTTATAATGCCGTATTTAGATAAGTAAGTCTGTCCGCCTGACATTGTAGAAGCTGTACCTCTGAGATATCCGAACAATCTGTCAGTTCCATTCCATGTAGTAGTTGAAGTCCAAGTGGCGGCTGAGTTTACCTGCTCCATTAAGAGACCTGTATTAACTTTTACATATTCGTTACTATTTGAAGGAGCTGCAGTTGTCCATGCATCAACGCCCTGGTCAAATCTAAAAATATCGCCGATGTAAATAGTAGTTGCATTAACTAGGTTTTCTGAGCCAGCAGTAGATTTAGTACACATCCACCATCCGTCATTACCTGCCGAATTCAATGCGCTTGCAAGAACTGCGCTGTTAGAAGTAAACTCTTCGTTAGAAGTTGCGAAGTCATATACAACGATAAACGAATCGGCATCTTCCGAGAATATAAATCTGTCAACTTTAACATTGACGACCACCTTCTGTTCGAATATTCCGGAATCGTGATCGGTCATTTCGAGAGTTGCAAGCTGGTCGAATTTACCCATAAAAGCATAAGATGTTCCTGCAGTGT
>CALMWI010000036.1 GCA_937873545.1 uncultured bacterium
TAAAATAGTCCAGAGCCTCTGTTACGGTCATTTCGTGAAGATCGATCTCTATCATAAATAATTCTTACATAAAAAGCAATATACTTACACTCATTACAAACATACCTGACACAAGCCCGTAAACAGCGACATGATGTTCACCGTACTTTTCAGCTGTGGGCAACAGCTCATCCAGAGAGATAAAAACCATTATACCAGCCACAGCCGCAAGTATGATCCCGAAAAAAGTCGTACTATAGAACAGACTTAAAAAGTAAAAAGCAATGACCGCGCCTAAAGGCTCGGAAAGTCCTGAAAGTATAGAATAATAAAATGCTTTTCTTCTGCTTTTTGTGGCATAATAGATCGGCGCTGAAATCGCGATGCCTTCAGGAATATTATGGATTGCAATGGCAAAAGCTATGCTTATTCCTACACCGGGATTTTCAACGGTGCTTATAAATGTGGCCATCCCTTCAGGAAAATTGTGTATTCCGATAGCGATAGCTGAAAAAACTCCCATACGCATTAGTTTATTGTTATTCTTACATTCGCATTCATCAACATTTCTGATCTCATGAGGGTTTTCGAAAGGCGGTACCAGCTTGTCAATCAGAGCTATCAGTGCTATACCTGAAAAGAATGATATCAGTGCGTAGTAATAAGCCTGTTTCTCTCCGTAGATCTCTGATAATGCCCTGTGAGCTTCGGGAAAAATATCCGCGAGAGATACATAGATCATCGCTCCTGCAGAAAATCCGAGAGCACCTGCAAGGAATTTATGGTTGAAATTCTTTGAAAGTAGGGCCATGATGCTTCCGATGCCTGTAGATAGCCCGGCAAGAAAAGTAAGAACAAAAGCAAATATGAGGTTTTCATTATTCATGGCTGTAATTTAATAACAAATCGGCTTTATGCAATCAAAAATTAGAGTCAAAGTTTCGGTTATAGCTAATTTTTTTCTTGCGTTTTGAACGTATGTTCATTATATTGCCTGTGATGTTTAAAAGGAGAGCAAAATGGCAAGACCGCAGAAAGACAGACTTATAAAAGAACCGCCTCTTTTTAGCGAATTCAAACCGGCAGGTGTTCCAGGCAGACTTATGGATAAGGTCATTCTAACCATTGACGAATATGAGGCATTCAGACTTTCCGATCATCTGGCGATGTCTCAGGAGGAAGCCGCAGATGAAATGGAAATCTCCAGACCGACTTTTACACGATTGATCGAATCGGCAAGAAAAAAAGTATCCGAGCTTATCATCAACGGGAAAATGCTCGTCATTGAAGGCGGAAACATTCATTTTAGACATAATCTTATAAAATGCCGCAGTTGCGGCCATATGTTCAATATTAATATGGAAGAAAACATCCGTAAATGTCCGGTTTGCGATTCGGATGAATTAATAAATCTGGCAGGCGGTTTCGGACATGGCAGGTGCTGCCGGAAAAGAAATGGAGGGTAGTTATGCCCAGAGGCGACAGATCAGGTCCTGAAGGAAGAGGATCAATGACAGGAAGAGGCTTAGGCTACTGTGCCGGTTACAATGAACCGGGCTTTACAGCAGGCAGAGACAGATGTTTCGGAAGAGGCCGCGGATACGGTAGATATGGGAATTCTGACATAGCATACGATCGCAGTTCAGAACCGGTAGTATCCGAAAAAACGCTTCTCGAAAACAAGATCAGGATACTAAAAGACCAGCTGAATACTCTTGAAAAACGACTAGAAGAAAGTAAGAAAGGGTAACAGCTGAGATGTCGGGCAGGCAGATAAAGTCTGCCCGTACTTAATTTACAACTTGAAATATAAAGGAAAGAAAATGAAAAAATTGTTTGCCGTACCTACAGAAAATGGAAAACTGTGCGAACACTTCGGACATTGCGAGAAATTCGCTATTGTCGAAACTGAAAATGATAAGATCATCGGATCAAAATTGATAGAACCTCCGGTTCATCAGCCGGGCGTTTATCCTAAATTTCTCGCGGATATGGGAGTAAAAACCATAATTGCAGGGGGAATGGGTCAGAAAGCTCAGGATCTTTTTGCACAGAACTGCATTGAAGTCTGCATGGGAGTTAATTTTGATGACCCGGCGAAACTTGTTCAGCAATATCTCGAATCGTCATTGAAAACAGGTGAGAACCTCTGTAATCACGAGCACGATAATAAAGAACATAACTGCAGCCATTAATAATGAAAGTTGCTATAGCAAGCGGTAAGGGAGGAACGGGTAAAACTTTTCTCTCGACAAATCTTGCTGCATATATGTCAGAATCAATCCCGACAGTTTTGATTGATTTGGATGTTGAAGAACCCAATTCAGGTCTGTTCATCAAAGGAGAGCTTTTATATTCTGAACCTGCATATAAACAATGTCCCGATTGGGACAAACAAAACTGTTTAATGTGCGGCAAGTGCCAGAGCTTATGTAATTATCATGCTGTTATTAAAGTCAAAGACGAGATATTTGTTTTTCCTGAACTTTGTCATTCGTGCTATGCCTGCTCAGAACTTTGCCAAACCGATTCTCTACCAATGAAAAAAAAACGCATCGGATCAATAACGCATTATAAATTCAATAGATTAGATTATGTCGAAGGCAGGCTCGACATCGGACAGGAACAGGCTGTTCCACTTATATCGCAAACTAATGACTTTCCCGCCAAACACCTGCAAAATGTCATAAGCATCTGCGATTGCCCTCCCGGAACAGCCTGCCCTGCTATTGAATCCGTCAAAGACGCTGACCTGGTGATCCTTACGACAGAACCGACTCCATTCGGTCTTCATGATCTGAAACTGATTGTAAAATCTCTTATAATTCTGAAAAAGAAATTCGCGGTCGTTGTCAATAAATGGGGTGTCGGGAATGATGATGTGCTAAAGTACTGCGAGAGTAAAAACATCACTGTCGTTGCGAAAATTCCTAATGACAGAAGAATAGCTGAAGAGTATTCCATGGGAAATCTTGTATATGATAATTTCGGTTTATTCAGAACGGAACTGGATAAAATAAAGAATTACATCCTAAATTCCGGAGGTAAGAAATAAAAGAAATAGTAGTAATATCCGGAAAGGGCGGAACCGGAAAAACTTCAATTACCGCTTCATTAGCTTTCCTAAGCGGAGAAAAAACCGTACTGGCGGACTGTGATGTTGACGCTTCAGATCTTCATCTGCTTTTAAAACCGGAAACAATTTCAGAAGAAGATTTCTTGAGCAGCTATCTGGCAGTCATTGATTATAATAAATGCCGCGATTGCGGAAAATGCTTTGAAGTCTGCAGATTTAAAGCGGTTTCTTTCGAGAATGACAGATTCGAAATAGATTCCCAGAACTGCGAAGGGTGCGGCTACTGTGCAAATGTATGCCCTGCTAAAGCTATAAAACTTAAGATGCAAAATGACGGTAAACTATACATGTCAAAAACAAGACTGAATAAGACTTTCTTTCACGCGGAACTCGGACCAGGGGCGGAAAATTCTGGCAAGCTTGTAGCTAAAGTAAAAAATAACGCTAAAAAATACGCACTCGAAAACGATATGGACATAGTGCTCGTTGACGGATCGCCCGGAATAGGCTGCCCCGTCATATCTTCATTGTCAGGCGCGAATTTCGTGGTTCTTGTCACTGAACCTACGGTCTCAGGAGCGCATGATCTCAAAAGGGTGGTCGAACTTGTTCAGAAGTTCAAGATCAAAATGGGCTGCATTATAAACAAATCAGACATCAATACAGACCTTGCCGGAGAAATAAAAACCTTTCTGAAAGATCAGATTATTGAACTTCTGGCGGAACTTTCTTACGACGATGTGTTTACAGAAGCTATGATCGCTGAAAAAACTGTGACTGAAATATCGCCTGAGATGAGTGGAAAGCTAAGTGAAGCATGGTATAAAATAATACTTAATATGAGGTAATGATGATAATAGCATTTACAACAAAAGGTGAAGACTGGGATGCGGTAATAGATCCCAGATTCGGCAGAACGGAATTTCTTGTAATTCTCGATGAAGAGTCCGGAAAACTTGAAGCCTTTGACAACAGCGGTGTATCTGAACATGCTCACGGAGCCGGCCCTATGACGGCGCAGCTCATTATAGAAAAGAATGTTCAGATACTTATCACCGGGAACGGAGCAGGCGGAAACGCAGCCAGAGTTCTGGAAGCTGCGGGGATCAAATCATTTACCGGAGCAGGAGATATGACTGTTAAGCAGGCTTATGAAGCATACAAAAATAATAAATTGAATTAAACTAAAACTTTTCGTATAATTCAGCGTTAATTACGGAGTATAAAATGGCTAAGAAAATAAAGATCGCAATTATAATCTGCGGCAGGTATCATAACTGCTCCGGCGGAAAATGTTTCAGATCTGTAAGGGAGAGAGAAGGCGCATTCGACATCTATTCAAAAAAGGATGAAGTTGAAGTCGTGGGTTTTACGACCTGCGGCGGATGCCCCGGCGGCAACATCGAATACGCCCCTGAAGAAATGAAAAAGAACGGCGCTGAAGTTATACATCTGGCTACGGGAATGCTCGTCGGTTACCCGCCATGCCCGAGAGTTGATTATTTCAGGAAATTCATTCCGGAAAAATTCGGATTAAAAGTAGTAGTTGGTACCCACCCGATCCCTGAAAAATATAATCTGATCCATAAAAGATTAAGGACTTGGGATTCTAAACTCTGGAAGGAACTGATAAAACCTAGTATGCCGGATAAAAATATAAGATTAAAATACGATTAGCGGAGAAAAAATGTATAAACATATTTTCGGGCCTGTACCTTCCAGAAGACTCAAAATGTCTTTAGGTGTAGATCTGGTCCCGCATAAAGTCTGTAATCTGAACTGCGTTTACTGCGAATGCGGCAGAACTACAGATCTGATCACGGAACGTAAGGAATATGTCCCTACTGAAGAAGTTTTACAAGAACTCGATGATTTTCTAAAAAATAACCAGCCGCCGGATTATATCACTTTCTCAGGCTCCGGAGAACCTATGCTTCACTCGGGTGCCGGAAAGATCATCAGTTATATTAAGAGAAAATACCCGGCCATACCTTTAGCCGTATTGACTAACGGAACTCTGATGTCGGATAAAAAGGTAAGATCTGAACTTCTTAAAGCCGATCTTGTGCTGCCTTCCCTAGACGCTGCAACAAGGAAATCTTTTCTAAAGATCAACCGCCCGTCTAAGCTGATCGATCTTGAAAAGTATATACAGGGGCTTGTCGATTTCAGGAACGAGTACAAGGGGCGTATCTGGCTTGAAATATTCATACTTCCCGGTTATAATGACGATAAAGAGAATCTTGAAGAACTCAGAAAAGCCGTAGTTAAAATTAAGCCTGACCTGATACAGCTGAACTCACTTGACAGGCCCGGAGCGGTGAAAAATCTAGAACCAGCGTCATATGAACTTCTGAAGGATATCGTTAAACAGTGGAACCTGAAAAATGTCGAGATAATTTCTTCAGTTGCGGAAAGAAAGAAAGTCGCGTCATTCAGGGAAGACACAGAAAATGTCATATTGGAAACGATAATGCGCAGACCCTGCACAGTTTCCGATCTGAAAGATATACTAGGGATGCACGAAAATGAGATCAACAAGTATCTGAGCACTCTCGAAAGCGACGGGAAAATAAAGAATATAGTTCTTCCGAGAGGTACTTTCTACAGTATTAAAGACAATAAATAGAAATTTAACGGAGAATGTCATGTCTGACTGCAGTTCATGCGCGTCAAATAAACCTGCACCTAAAGCAACAACCGTCGAATATAAAAATCTTCTTCCTACCGCTCAAAACATTATTGCAGTTGCCAGCGGGAAAGGCGGAGTCGGAAAATCGACAATCGCGGCAAATTTCGCCGTTGCATTAGCTAAACTTGGCTATAAAGTCGGCCTTCTTGACGCTGATATTTATGGTCCCTCCGTACCTAGGATATTCGGGACAGGAAATGAAGATGTGATAGTGGAAGACTCTAAGATAGTGCCTTTTGAAAAACACGGAGTTAAGACACTTTCAATCGGTAACCTTATTGAACCCGATAAAGCTACAATTTGGAGAGGCCCCCTTATCCATACAGCGCTTGTTCAGATGATCTCTGATACCAAATGGGGTGAACTCGATTACTTTATCCTAGACCTTCCCCCCGGTACAGGCGATGTTCAGCTTTCGATCGTTCAGAGCCTTAAGATCAGCGGAGTGATAGCTGTTTCCACACCTCAAGATCTTTCGCTTATAGATGTCGTAAAGGCTATCGACATGTTCGAAAAAGTTCATGTTCCCGTGATCGGGATCGTGGAGAATATGTCTTATTTTGTCTGTGATTCATGCAGTAAGAAGCATTACATCTTCGGCGATTCGCAGGTCGTGAAATACGCAGAAGAAGCAGGCATAAAACTGCTGGCTCAGATACCGATCGTTAAGGACATGATGAATTCGGCGGAGATCGGCGAACCGTACGCGATCACAGATAAAGATAATATTTACGAAAACATGGCTGTAAAAGTAGCTAAAGCTCTGAATCAATAGATAATATAAGCTGACCGTAAAGTGATTTCAGAATAAGGCGTGAGTGATTTTTGCCGTTAAAAAAATCCATCGTTCTGTTTTGTGGAACATATGGATTTTTAGGCAAAAATACCGTAAGCCCTGAAATCATCTTTTGGGAAGTGTTGTTATCTATTGATTGTTGCGGTCCGCTTGGAAAAATGACAGTAAAAATTACTTCTCTTTATCGATCTTCTCGCGGAATTTTAAAATTTTTTCTATATCTTCACTTATTATTTTATCCTTATCCGCTTTTCTTTTTGCGGCTTCGGCTTTTTTCTTTTCAAGATTTTTTTCAATATTTTTTATCATCTCGAGCTTCATCTCTTCCCTTTTGTCAAATGTAAGGGACATGATCTTAAGCATTTCATTTCTGATGTCTTCGCGGATCTTTGAATTTTTCTCAAAATTATATTTTTCGACGAGAAGGTCAAGTTCGATCTCATCGCTAAAAATTTTTAAAAGCTTTTCTTTGCTCTCAGGACCTTTTTTGTCGTTCCTTGCAAATCTTTTCAGCTTATGAACAGCTCTAATAAAAACTTTCGGATGGTCCTTTTTTAATTCAATAAGCCTTTTATGAAATCCAGGAAACTCGGCTGATATATAATTCATGATCTTTTCGATCTTTTCTTCAGACAGTCTTTCCATTTTCCTTTCTTTCATCATACCGGGATGACCATCCATATCCGGAGGCCCCGGCGGCATATCACCCAGATTTTCGATACAATCTTCTTCAGGACAGTCCATACCTTCAGGTGGAGGCTGGGAATAAATAAAACCGGCGAATATAAGAACTGATAAGATCATGAGAACATTATAACGATTCATTTTCTGCTCCGTTTTTAAAAGTAAACGAAATAAAAATAAAATTATTCTAATAAAATTTATTCTATAACAATGAAACCTTCATCATCATTGAATTCGCCGATCATTGAGGCGATCTCTATTCCGTCGTCATGAAGTCTTTTTAGAAGATCGTCCGCTTTTTTGCTTTCAACCGAAATTAAAAGTCCGCCTGAAGTCTGGGCATCGAATAAAAGCATCATATCTGTATAGCTGATTCTGTTCTCCCTGACATGAGATTTGAAGTATTTCTCGTTCCTCTTCGAACCGCCGGGGAAAAGCATCTGTTCAGCATATATCTTTGCTCCTTCCATAAACGGAATGGAGTTGAAGTCAAGCTTAACACCGTGCCTGTCGCTTAGCATTTCGCACAAATGCCCGATCAGTCCGAATCCTGTAACATCTGTCATTGCATTCACTCCCACCGAAACTGCTATCTCAGATGCTTTTTTATTCAACTGCGCCATCCATGCAGCTGCTTTATCAATATGCTCCTTCGAAGCTGATTCACCTTTCCATGCGGTAGTGATCACTCCTGCCCCTATCGGTTTTGTCAGGATCAGTTTATCACCTGTTTTGACCGTGTTGTTCCTAAGTGCTTTATCAGGATGAACTATACCGGTAACAGAAAGCCCGTATTTCATTTCAATATCGGTTATCGTGTGTCCGCCAAGGATAACTCCCCCGGATTCATTAACC
>CALMWI010000037.1 GCA_937873545.1 uncultured bacterium
GAACAGATAAACTATGTTTACGCAAGTGAAGCTGATCTGCTAAATGTTGCATTATTTGGAATGACTGCCCATGAATGGAGAAAAAGAAATCCGGATAGTGAAGGAAACATTCGTGATCATGCAGAGTTGGTTCAGCTTGTAGTACTGTCGAATCTTGAAAGCATAAACTCAGTATTTATCAAACAGGGACTTAAGCAGGTAGAAAGACTTGTTCAATTGAATCAAATAGCGATCTCTCAGATGAAATCATTGACTGATACCAGACAATTGGAGCTTTTGAATTCCGGAAGAAAAAAAGGAGAATTGTATGGGTCCGCATGAATTAGAAAAATTTGATGAAAATATTATCAGGGACAGGATCTATTCGATCCGGGGATTTCAGGTAATGCTGGACAGGGATCTGGCCGAGCTGTATGGAGTGGAAACGAAAAGGCTTAACGAGGCTGTGAAAAGAAACAAGGAAAGATTTCCTGACGAATTTTGCTTTCTTCTGAAATATTCGGAAGTTCCGCAACTGAGGTCGCAAATTGCGACCTCAAAGGAAGATCAATTAACAGCCGTACCGCTTTTGATTTCATCAAAGAAAGGCGGTAGGCGAAATTATCCTTATGTTTTTACTCAGGAAGGGGTTGCGATGCTGTCTGCTGTTTTGAGAAGTGAAACCGCTGTGAAGATGAGTATAAAAATAATAAAAGCATTTATTGAAATGCGTAAATTTATTTAGACGAACGGACAGGTTTTTGATGCGTATAATTTCGTATCAGATTTATTCAGGAATGCTACAAAGTCCATTCTTATCATAGATAATTATATAGACGATTCAGTTCTTGTTTATTTGACAGCGATTTCAAAGGGCGTAAAGGTTAAGATACTGACTAAGTTTATATCGGATAAACTTGCTTTAGATATTTTAAAGTTCAGCTCGCAATATTATCCAATTGAGGCTAAGGTGTTCACTCTCGCGCATGACAGGTTCATTATTATTGACGAGAAAGATGTATTTCACTTTGGAGCTTCTTTGAAAGACCTCGGAAAAAAGTGGTTTGCTTTCTCAAAGATCGAGAAATCTGATATGGAATTATTAAGTAAATTGGAGAAAGTTTGAAATAAAGGCCGCTATTTAGTACTTTTGTTAAAATAGAATTCAAGTATCTTATACGGTCTTTCGATATCGTCCCAGGTGTATGTTTTGCCGTCGGGATCAGTTTTTCCGCTGTCATACATCCTGTGATTTCCTCTCAGGATGTACCAGTAATTGAGATATGAATAATTTGCGGGAGTAAAGTTGTGCCCGTAGGTCAGCGAAAGGATCTTGAGGCTCTGCTGACTCTTTTTTAAACTGATGCCGGATAATTTCTCGAATTCAGCCTGCATCGTGTCCGTTGAATATTTAAGATCTGTATGAGTAAAATATTTTTCTATAAATCTGTCCGTAAAATTAAGTACCGAGGTTTTGATCACCTTCTTTTCGAAAAGCCGGTCTATCTCTTTTTCAAGCGCGGATATCTTTTTGCCGTGTTTTTCGGTTCGGCAAAGTTTGTACCACTCAGTGATCCTGTCAAATACTATAAGCGTATGTTCCTTTTTTGCGCTGCGGATGTATTTAAGCATATTGTAGCCTGAAATTATTATGCTTATGCCCACAGCTGTTAATAATATAGTGAGAAAATTCATCTAATCTTTAACTATTCTTGTGATATCGGCTCCGATGGCTTTCAGTTTAATTTCAATATCCTGATAGCCTCTGTCGATCTGTTTTATGTTTTTGATTACCGTAGTTCCTTTTGCAGTTAAAGCCGCGATCAAAAGCGCCATTCCCGCTCTGATGTCGGGGGATGACAGTTCCACCGGCTTAAGTCTGCCGGGCCCGGAAACGACGACCCTGTGCGGATCGCAAAGAACGACTTTGGCTCCCATTCTTATAAGGGAGTCAACGAAGAACAGTCTGCCTTCGAACATTTTTTCATGTATTATGATCGTTCCTTTGGAAAATACAGATGCGACCACCATGATGCTGGTTAAGTCGGCGGGGAAGGACGGCCACGGCTGGTCCGATATTGACGGAATGCTTCCCCCGAAATCGTCTTCGATCTTCGGTTTCTGATTTCCCGGAATGAATATATCCTTTCCGCGCACCTCGTATTTTATCCCGAGCTTTGTGAATGCGGGAAATATTATTTCCATGTGCGGCGTGTATGAATCCTTTATCGTTACTCCGCCGCCGATTACGGCTGCCAGGCCCATGAAAGATCCCGTTTCGATATGATCAGGCAGGATACGATGTTTCGTGCCGTGAAGTTTCTTAACTCCCTTTATTACAATTTTATTCGTTCCGATCCCTGATATGTCCGGGCCCATTTTGTTCAGCATTATGCACAGGTTCTGCACATGCGGTTCACACGCCGCGTTGTAAATCGATGTCGTTCCAGGTACGAGCACAGCCAGCATGACCGCGTTCTCCGTGGCCATGACCGAAGCTTCATCAAGAAGAAAATCTGCTCCTTTAAGCTTTTTTGCGGTTAGCACACAGGATCTTCCGTCGTCATTTATTTCTACACCCAGCTTAATAAATGCGAAAAGATGAGAATCGATCCTTCTTTTTCCGATCTTGTCGCCGCCGGAGTCGGGGAGAGGTACCGAACCTTTCCTCAAAAGCATCGGAGCCAGAAACAGAAGCGAACTTCTTATTTTTGATGACATGGCCGGATCGATATGCCCTTTCGTGATCTTATCCGCTTTAAAGGAGTAATGGTTCTTAGAGATCTTCCTTACTTTGACACCGAGATCGGCAGCTATTTCTATCATGTGCCTGGTATCAAGTATATCCGGAATATTGTCAATCGAAACTTCATCTTCCGTCAGCAGCGCCGCGGCTATGGCGGGAAGCGCTTCGTTCTTATTGCCGGAGGCATTTATCGTACCCGACAGTTTCTTTCCGCCTTCAACTTTAAAATAGTCATTGTTCGACATATAATATCTCCTTTAATTGCTTCGTCTGTTCTTTACCCTCTTCTTGACGGAAGGACTTACTTTCCGGATGTTCGGAATGTTCTTTTTTACTTTGGCGGTATTTCTGCCGATATTCTTGCTCAGCTTCTGATATTCAAGGACCAGATTATAATCTTCAACACTGTTCAACTGCTTATTCATCAGTTCGGTCAATTCTCTGCACCTGATAAATTTTCGCTTTACGAAGAGTATCTTAAGCAGGATCAGCTCTGTCTCGAAAACAAGATCAGGTTCTTTTCTCTGATCATATTTGTAAATATCGTCGATTATTCTGTCGAGCTCCCT
>CALMWI010000038.1 GCA_937873545.1 uncultured bacterium
TATTCTGCCGTTGTTGTGTATAGTATTAGATATTCTGATTTTTTCCTGATTCGACACGATTAAACCCTCTCTTTCAAGAGCTTCCACAAATGATCGGTTATACATCTTCTCTTTTAACAGAATAAGTTTTAATAATCTTAACGGAATAACTCCAAGTGTTTTCTGCTTGCCAAATGCTAAGAACATCTGTTCCATTTCAGCATTCGCAAATATTTCTTTATATGCACTTGTATTGCCGTAGTAAAATTCACTCATTATCTGTAGTGTAGCTTTGTGAGGTTCTGTTACGCTATTATCCATAATCTTATCAAGAGCTTTTGTAATCGGTATCGGCATTCCGTATCTGTAATTCGAGTCTTTCATATCAGTTTTCATCTTTACATATACATCGTATAATTCAGTCCAGATGTAATATCCGATGTGGTCATCGAAGAAATCTTCAAAATCTCGGTAGCCTAATCTCTGAATATTCATTTTAAGCGTATTGAAACTCTGTTCATTCAGATCGCTGTATCGTAACTCCATGACTAAAAACTGATTTGAAGTCTCATCCCTGATAATATCTTTTATATGAATCGGCTTCGGGTCATTTGATAATAACACAGGATAAACACCATTATCAATCACATAATCAGATCCGTATTTCTTGCTTATGTAGCTCATACTTCCGCCGGACAGCTCTTTCAATTCATCGTACACCGCCATAAGATTACCGTGTTTATCGCCCGTAGTTTCATCGAAATATAACAGCTTACAATCGAGATACGAATTGAATGATTTATTCGGAGTAGCTTTCGCAATCAATCCTTTATAGATACTGCCTAAGAATTTTTCGCAATGCAGGTTTTTAAATGTACCTCTGTCACCGTACAATATTAGTGTTGGTCTCGAAATGCCATATCTGTTTTCAAACGCATAAAGCGCAGCGTGTCGCTTCGCAAGCAATCCGTATTCCTCTCCGAAAACTATACGGAAATATTCTTCAATCAGCATATTCGCTTTTTTCTTTATCGGAGCTGTCGGAATAAATAATTCAATCGAGCTGTGTTTATGACTGATAAAATGTTTCTGTTCAGTCGCGCCCTGCATCATCTTATCCCAGTCATTTTCATAGATTTTTAAATCATCTCTGAATCTGAATCCTTTTTCAGCACTCACATCAGGAATAGTTGTATATGCGTATTTATGCAATTTCGGATTGACAGGGAACATATAATTCAATAGAATATAACGAGATAACAGAGCTACTTTCGGAGCTTGCATATCGAACAAATCTTTGATGTGTTTTTCGCTAATTTTTACAGCGGTAGCGATGACAGATTTGCCGTCTGAAATTATAAGTAATTTTTTAATCATACCGTCATTATAAACGATTTCGCCAACGGCGCATTCGAGCATCTGACAGAGCTGTGTATAAAGTTCTAATCCTGATTTATCCTTTTCAGGATCGGCAGTACCCTCTAAAACGAGAGACTGAATATATTTTTCCGCCTGAGACTGTAAGTGACCCGGCAACTGATCTACAAGTTCCTTACTGCGTTCCGCAATAAGATTTACCCGCAACGATACATTCTCGGAGGTCGCATCCGTAAATGGATTTAACTTCTTGACACCACCCATTACGACCACAGCTCATCTAAACTTACATGATTTTCATTCATAATATCGAAGAATTTTTCGTACATATCTTCATAAGCTTTCATCGCATCTTCGGACAGATTATCATTATAGCGCGTCTGTTGTCTTAGATGCTCTCTGATTCCGTCTAATGCCATGCACATATTCGGTATTTTAGTAATGCGTTTTATTTCAAGTTCGTCTGTTATGACTAAGAACATCGTATTATCTTCGGGTAGTGTTATTGTAGGCATAGTTACTCCAGTATTTTCAACCATATTACATCACATTCAGATTCGACTTCATTTTTAAATGTTGCTATCGTACCTACTTTCGAGACTGTGATAGATTCTATCGTGTGAACGAGATTGTCTGCATACCTGCCAAGTTCTCGTTTCGCTTCGTCTGTAAATACGACAACATCACCCTGTTTCATTTAATTCTCCACTGCGTTATATTGATCCTTTCGGTACATATTCGACCTGTGAATTCATAAGTAACACCTATGCTATAACGGAGTATATCGGAGTAGTCTTTTAAAACACTGCGGGGAGTATCTTCATTGCATTCGTAAGTTTCAGATAATTTTTTATTGATATAAGCTGTATTACTCATGCGTTCTTTGATTATGGATTCTGCATTCGCTTTCGCATCAATATATCCAGTAAACATATCGTAATCGGTATGAATCCGTTGTCCGTTTTCGTATCTGTCTGTATATAACTGATATATGTATCTCATTTTAAAGACTCTCCGTAAATTCTTAATTGATTCATTGCGCACCCATCGCAAGTTTGAGGGTCGTAGGCAGGACATTCATTTTTACAGGCATCTGAAAATTCTTTAATCAGTGCTTTCATTTCAGTATTTTCGTAACGAATAAATTTATCGCAATGATTCGCATCTTCAAAAGAAAGACAACCCTCAGTAGAGTTTATATTACATTCCTTATATTTGCATTTCATTTCTTAACTCCTGTTTTAGTATTTTCATATTCTACTCCACGCTTGACGGCATAATTAACGACAATAACGAATCATCTTTCGTATCTTTGATAATCACAGGTTTTTTAGGCTGTGATATTTCAAATCGTATAGTATCGCTCGAAATCAACTTCAATAGATCATTCAGCTTCGAGTAATTGAATCCGATAGTCATTTCTTCACCTTCATATTCGCATGGCATAAATTCAACGCCACCAGAAGACGAATTGCTATCCTGCGCACTCACTTGTAAACTATCTTTGCTAATCCTAAACTTTATTAACCGTGTCACAGGATTCGCAACAAGAGACATCCTTGCAAGCGATCCCATAAGTAAGTTTTTATCGCATACCACTACGATATTATTCGATGTCGGTATTATCGCTTGATAAGACGGATATTTGCCGTTAATCAGTCTTGCCACAAGAACATAGTCGCTCGTATCGAATTTAATCGCACTTTCACTTATCGAAATCGCAACCGATTCTCTGGGCAGATTTTTCAGGATTTCAATAGCTCGTTTCGGCAACATGACAGATATGTTTTCTAACATAATGTCAGTCTGATACTTGACAAGTCTTACGCTATCCGTTGCGACTATCGTTAACCCTTCAGGTGAACTATTTAATAAGACCGAAGTTAAAACAGCTCGTAAATTATCGTCTGAAGTAAATGCCATAGCATTGATAATTCGATTGAACATATCTACACTATTCGTAGTAAACTGCGTCTGATATTCTATTTCAGGTATCTGCGGAAATTCAGATACATCACCATAAGTAGTTATTTCAAA
>CALMWI010000039.1 GCA_937873545.1 uncultured bacterium
AATTTGTTACATGTATAAAGCCCGCGGCCATCAAAGTACGAACCAATATGATCATGACCGCCACAATTAAGCCTACGCCTTTCTTATTTATGATCTTCATGAAAACCTCCTTTATTGTTTTACAGACCCCACCCCTCAGGATCGAATCTGCAGTAATATATGTTGTTAAGCGAATCAGTCTGGTACTGACCGCCAATGTCTGATGATTTCAGAATTATGTTCAGCTGAACATCCACTGCATAGTACCTTGAAACTACATCAATCTTAAAATTACCTTTCAGAGCATATGATTCCGCACCGGTTATAATCACTTCTTTACTGTCTTTAAAAAGTTTGTCATTCGAGAAAGTGTAATTTGTAACTACGCCGGTTGTGTCTTTAATATCAAGCGAAGTTTCTGAAGTAGATTCAAGAACTATTCCTCTTTTGACATCGTTGCCTATGGTTTCCAATATCCTCATTCCGTTGCTTTGCATGTTGGCTTCAAGAACACTGCGGTTCAGGACTTTGTTCGAAGTATAGATTACAGAAGTCAAACCTCCGCCGATTATTCCCGCGATCAAAGTCGTTACCAAAACCTCGATCAATGTAAATCCTTTAGCTTTCATTTTGTCACTTCCTTTCTTCTAGTAAGGGTCATTAGTGTACATAGCCATGAACAATGAATTGGGACTGTTTTTTGGAACATAGTAAGTGTCCCAGCTTACTCTAGCGGTAACTAGCGTGATCGAACCCATGCCGGTAGGGTTAAGTATCGTGGAATTGTCGAATTCGATAAAATAATCGTGAGGAATCCCATTGTCCACTTTTTTAACAATAGTTTTATAAGCACCTCCGGTATAAGGACCTATGTAATCAGCTACTTGAAGGCTGTCAGGTCTTCTTTGTATCCCTTCGAACCACTGATTGACTATAGTTGTGGCATTACACTTGTGTGTGTTCCTCTGAATTATCTGTTTACATTCAACGAAACTCCACATTAGAGCAGTTATACCAATTACAAGTATCAGGCTGGAAACCAACAATTCAATTAGTGTTACACCCTTTCTCATTTTCTAATCACCTCTTTTTCAGTTTAGCAGATTTCTTTTTGATTTTTCTGCATCTGTTCCTTAATGCTCATTGATCGAAAACCCATCAATGTAAAATAAGACATCTGTTCAATTTATTTTTTTTCTGCCTCCTATTTTAATTAGAACCAAACTCATCCGTGCAAGCTCACACCCCGCTACTTATAATATAGTGAATAATATATCTCTTGTCAACGGATAAATTTTATTTATATCAGATCTATTATTTCTTTTAAGTACTTCTCATCTGTTCCGTCGAATGATCCCGGAACAGGTGAGTCTATATCGAATACCGCCACAAGTTCGCCGTTCCTTATAACCGGAAGGACTATTTCAGACCTGGTTTCTGACGAACAGGCTATATGGTAAGGTAGTCTTGTAACATCATTCTCGATCTGAACTTTTTGTTCCCTTGCGCACTTTCCGCATACGCCTCTGTCGAAGTCAATAACTAGGCAGCCATGCCCGCCCTGATAAGGACCTACCTTGAGAGTTCTTTCACCTGTTTTTCTGTAGAAACCAACCCAGTTGAATTCATCAAATGCGTGAAATACTTCGCAGCTTACGGTTGACATTTTTGAGATCATGTCATCCTCGCCTTCGACCAGTATCCTGATGTTGTTTAAAAGTTCAAAGTATTTTTGTTCTTTGCTTTCCATATTAATAAAGGAAACCTAGTTTGATATACAGCTTGTTTATAGCTGCTGTTTCACTAATATCTTCCGCCGAAATTATCTCATCGGGTACCAGACTGATAATATCGGTTCTGTAGGAAAGAACGGCTTCGTATAATTCATACTCCCAGCCTACTGTCAATTCCATCTTTCCTTTGAGCATTTTGTTGCTGAATTCGATGTTGTTATAAAAATAAGGGAGATGAATCTCAGGAATATCCATAGCCGAACTTAAATTCGTGCCTGCAGACGCATTTATTGTGCTTTGAGCCTTTGAGATCACATATTCATAACTCAGTTCTGTATTGATATAGTTTTCATCCTTGTCTTTCGTTTGTGATCCGTCAAAACTGTAGAAGTTTATGGCAAGACCAAGTTTTGAGTTTTCAAAAGGAACCGTAAATACCGCGCCGAAATCAGTAACGGGCAAAATCTCTGAAATTATGCTAAGGCTGCTGATGATATCTTCGTCGCCTGCAGAGTTAAACCCGCATCTTAGAAAAAGATTTTTGCCTGAAGTATAATCGTGCGAGTATTCTCCGCGGATCCCGTATTGGATAGAATTTTGGTCTGCTTCATCCATCGAAAAATACCGTAAACCGGCGAACAGACCGAACTTTTTGTTGAAATATATTCCTGCTTCTGATCTTATATCCTGCAGCGTTATATCTTCAAGATCAATATTTATCGTCTGATCCTCAGTTGAGGTCGTATCAATTGTAACCGAACCTGTTATTTTCTTGATAATATGATCGGCAGTATAGTGCAGAGCTATGTTATCAATATTGTTTTTTCCGTACAAACCGTAACCGAACCCTAAAATTTCTGACCTTGCGGTGAAATTTTTTCCCGTACCGTAATTCACGCTCCATTCGGTATCGTTCTTCTCAAAATGCAATACTGAACCAATGTCGTCAGACTCAACAATTTCCTTGACTGAATAATCAGTTCCGCTTGAAAATTGAGCAAAGCTTAACGCGGCGGCAAATAAAATGCAGATAAATCTGATCTTCATTTTTCATCTCCGGGAACAGCTTTTAGATAGTTGGTAGAAAGCAAAATGGATTCAATAGCTACTTCGAGCTGACTGTCGTCAGGCTCGTTCGTAGTTATGTGCTGAAGCCAGAGACCCGGCTGAATAAGAAGGGCGACAGGCTTTATCCCGCTGTATTTTTCTGACATTTTTAAAAGTTCAAATGATATCCCTACGGCAACAGGCATGAACAAAAGATGTACCCCTATCCTCGATACTATATTGGGATAAACATAATACAAATAATACAGGCTGTCGAAAATTGAGAATATTATTATTGTAATTATAGCCGCTATTAAGATAAAACTGGTTCCGCATCTCGGGTGAAAGCGCGTCTGGACTTTTACATTTTCGACATTCATTTCAAGTCCTTTTTCAAATGCGGCTATCGCTTTATGCTCCGCGCCGTGATATTCGAAAAGCCTTTTTACATCTTTCATAAAACTTATCGCATACATATATAATATAATGAATACGGTTCTGATTATCCCTGCCAGCAGATTGAAAATGAACTGGTTTGAATTAAACCTGTCTTCAAAGATGTCAGTGATCTTATAAGGTATATACATAAATATACCGAGAGCTATTATCAGTACTGCGGAAGTTCCGAGACCTTCGAGAAGATTCTGAAAGAAATTGTTCTTACTTTTCTCAACTTTCTCGCCCTTAGCTTTCTTTTCATCCTCGATAGCTTTATCGGCAGACCAGTTCAATGTGCCTATCCCGAGCTTCATCATCTCAAAAAGGCTCAATGCACCTCTCAGAACCGGAATATTTAAGTATTTTTTTCTTTTTGATAGCGGAATAAAGTCCTGCACTTTGTTTTCAAGCGTGCCGTCGGCTCTTCTGATTACTGTCGCGACAACTTTCGGCGATCTCATCATCACGCCTTCGATTACCGCCTGCCCTCCTATGCTGATCTTTTCATCTTTCAAGAAAACTCTCCGGTTTTAAATTAAAAAGCGCATAGTATAAATATGCGCTTTAGAAATCGTTAATCAAATGATAAAAGTTACTATTCTTTCTCTTCTTTTTTCTCGATCTTATACTTTTTCATGAACTTGTCAACTCTTCCGGCTGTGTCAAGTATCCTTGTTTTTCCTGTATAAAATGGATGGCATTTGGAGCAGATCTCAACTTTTATCTCGCCTATCGTGGTCCTGCTTTCAAAAGAATTTCCGCAGACACAAGAAATCATCGCTTTTTCGTATTTTGGGTGAATTCCTTTTTTCATTATATAACTCCTTAAGTTTCATCATTACCGTTATTTCAACGGGTCGAATATAAGAATAAAAAAAATCAAAAGCAAACTGTTTTTCAAATAATTATTCCCTATTTAAGCAGAAGCATTTTATTTACAATGCTTTTCCCTTCAAATTCCAGAGAATAAAAATAAATGCCTGAATTCAATTTTTCCGCATTAAAATCATATCTGTGAATTCCGGCTGGAAGGTCTCCGGTAAATATTTCCGTAACCAGCTCGCCTTTTGAATTCAGAACCGAAAGTGAAACTTTCTTCGCTTTATCAAGAGAAAAACTAAGCTCGGTCGAAGGATTGAAAGGGTTAGGATAGTTATTGAAAAGTTTTACTACTGAAGGAGCGCTTTGATCTTCTATCCCTGTTGTCGTATAAACCCTTACATCGTCAATGAACCACATGTCAGAGTCATCACCCTGATAATTGAATCCTACATATATTTCCTGCCCCGCGTAAGAAGACAGATCTACAAAGACCTGCTCCCAGTTGTCGGATGACGGGAGATTTGCATATACCCAGTTATACCTGATCAGATCTTTTGAAACCGCAACTCCGTGAGATGTATAATACATGTCGAAATATCCTCTCTGCCAGAAGGAAAGAACAGTTTGACCTGTGATCGCCACTTTTGGAGAATAGATCCAGTCATTCTGAGCTCCCGCGTTTCCGTCGTGAAATGCAGAGAATTCGCCTGATCCCGAGGTAAATGAGGATTGTATCCATCCCGCCCCGGTCGTTTTAAAAGTCCAGCCTGCAGGCGGCCACGCTGAATCGAAATTCTCGTAGAAAACCTGATTCACATCAGGACTATATGTCTCGATGTTGAACTTGAAATATGCGGTTCTCGTTCCTGCGGTGCCTTTGATGGTCAGCTGAGTTGTATTTATAACGCTATTTGTATTTACGGTTAGAGTATTGCCGTTAACGGCCGCATCAAGAACTATCGAATTTGAATTGCTTTCAACAGAATATACAATGGTCTCGCCTGTCTCATTCAAAAAGACTCCGGACAGGTCAATATTGTTCTCTGAATTGATCAAAAATCTCTGATCGGCAATAATATTTTGAGGATAGAACTGAAAATTTGCTATAGCCGCGTCAATCGCCGCTCGTGAAGCCGTTTCGTCAAATCCCGATTCGATGTTGTAGATCTGATAGCCAGGACCTACGATCACATTAAAAGGAACATATCCGTCGCCGAACAGACCGTATTTTGAACCCAGCTCAGATTTTATCGAAAGCCAGTAGGTCAGGTCGGGCTCGAACATTGTTCTCCATCCCGCGCTGTTCAATACCACCCAGTTGTCGTTCTGCGTATCTCCGAATACGATATGAAGGTTCGTATCGCCGTATTCATTCCAGATATTTTCAAGTAACGGAGCCTCCGTTGCGCATCCGGGTCAGCCGTTGTATCCCCATGTGATGAGTACGGCTTTCCCCTGATCGACCAGATCGTAAAGCGATCTCTGCACGGGCGCACCTCCGTCTGAATCCTGCCATGATATGTTTTCGGAAATATCATATTTATAGTATTCTGCGAACAGACTTACTATTGCCGTCATGATAAGTAATAATAATTTTTTCATATCTTCACTCCTTTGTTAAAAATCAGATACTAATGTCATCCTGAAACCGTCGAATTCAGGTACCTGTCTGCATGTTCCGCCAGAACATTTTATTCCGGCTCTCTCTCTTCCGTAGAACAGTTCAAGCTTATGGTTCTCCCTTATATTTATGCCGGCCTCTATCCCTAGCCAGGAATCAGGTGAGTCTTCCGCTACTTCCTGCGAAGTTGTGATCAGGGAAATATTTATATAACCGTAAGGCGAATATCCGTATTCAACCGAACCATATATATCATTATAATCCTCGTCGAGATAATCATTCGTAACTTTTTGGAATTCTCCGCAAAGAGCTACTCTCATTTCTTCATTGAGCTTCAGATTATATTCGCCCGTGACCGTTGCTCTTTCATCGGTATAAACTTCTATGCCGGTATCATCTCCCGGAATAATAAGCTGGTTCTCGCCTTTTGCAATGGGTGAATCGGACATAAAACCCAAACCTGCCGTCACTCCATAAGTGTCAGTCGTGTAATCCGCGCCTATCCACGAATCCAAGAACGGCAGATAATTGCCGTCTGATTCAGGCATAATATTGTCGCCGTTATGCTTAGAAGCGGCAGTGAAAGCGCCGTTAAATCCGGTGTTTTCGTTCAGCTGATACATCGCTGTAAGCTTGTATCCTATCTCATCGTTGGGATTGACTTCGTGGGGATGCGTATTCAGAAGATGCGAAGAGTGGGATATAGTCAGCTCCGGAGCGTTCTGATAAGGCGTAAAGCCTGACGCGGGATCATTCGGATTAGCCCCGTACTTGTAATAATCCTTGAATTCGAGTCCGATGTTTAATCCCTCAATGGCGTAATTTAATGCCGTATAGTTCGCCCAGCCCGTTTGAGAGGGAGTTCTTTCGGTAGTTTTTATAGCGTATTCGTTATACAATTCAAAATCATATCCGCTTACATCTAAGCTCAATCCGCCTATCTGGGATTTTTTAATGAACATCTCATCGTATAAGAAAAGCGAATCAGGAACTTCGTCTCCTTTAAGATAGAGATATGAACCGCCGAGATTGAAAATAATATTCTCCGAACCGAAGTAACTGCTTACGGGAAGGATCAGTTCGCTTCCGAGAAGCGCGTTATCCATTTGTTCGACCGTTTGGGCTTCGGGGAAATAATCGTTTATATACTTGAAATAACTTTTCCCTCCAAATGCTTTAAAGCCGAATTCATCACCGCAGTATTCAAACTTTCCGCCTGTGATCTTACTGTCGAAAAAATCCGCCCTCGATTCTTTAAGGCCAAGAACAAGACCCCTGCCGAACGATCCGTAAAAATCACCGGCCGTAATATTGATCTTTTCATGCGAATAATTAAAAGACAGCTTAGTTATATCATTTATTGCTTCATTATGACTGCTTGAATCAGCTATCTCGAATCTCAGACTGCCTGAGAAGTCCCCTTTTGCCGCATGGATATCGATCCAGTTCTCAAAATACTGCTTTGAAACTTCAATATCCTTGTATTCCCCGACCCATTCTTTTCCTATTCCGAACTTCATTGTGTTCGTGGCTGTAATGTTCAGATCTTCTGCCGTAAGCATAGCTGCAAAAACAAAAAGTGCCAGTATATTTTTCTTCAATTTCTCTTTCCTCTTGTTTTATTTATTCGGGTATGAAAGGTCGTACATCGAGTGGATCCAGTCTGTAAAGCTGCCGGCAAGGTAATCGTATGCGATTATCTTTCCGTTTGGAAGAACCGCGAATACCTCGTTCTCGATCTGTTTGTCCAGCAGCGATTCAAAGAATACCTTTACCGATCCTGTACCGTCCCAGAAACAGTCGAAAGGAAGCTTCTGGTCTCTCGTTTTGAAACTTAAAAACTCTGCTTCAGTAAATGTATCGTTCCCGAACAGAGAGTGCGAGTACTTGTTAAGATCATAACTGAGAGTGTCGG
>CALMWI010000040.1 GCA_937873545.1 uncultured bacterium
TTGATACGAAATTATATTTTCCGAAAATATACAGTACGAAAGGTAAGAGTCCGATTGTAACAAGCAGCGACAGCATAACACCGTCACCTGCCGTTTTAACAAAGTAATTGCCAGTCCCGAACCGTTTTTTTACAGATTCAGACACAGGCTGATAAATTATTGCAATGGAAGCCACCGCAGCGAAAGACAAAATAAAGCCCGGATTGAATATCTGATTCGGATCGAAAAGAAGGGAAAATATTCCGGCAGTTCCTATTACATCAATGAATTTCATCTTTCTTTTCATCGGTTTACTGATCATAAGTATTATTGCCATAAGTACCGCTCTTATAACTGAAGGTCCTGCCCCGGTAAATGCGGCATAACTCAGTAGAGCCGCCGAATTAATTATAATGAAAAGGGCTCCTTTCAGATTCACCAGGCTGCTGAGCATGGAAAGAATCAATATCAGAAAGCCGACATGAAGTCCGGAAACTGCCAGCAGATGTATTGTGCCGCTGTCCGCGAACTCCTTTATCACCGAACTCTCCAGCTTGTCCCTTCTGCCGAGCATAACCGCCGAAAGAAAATTACCTGCACTGTATGAAAGCCGTCTTTCAAAAACTTCGATTATGCCATCCTGCATCTTTGAGAATTTTCTCCAGACTGTGCTTTCCCGTTTGAAGCTGATCACTTTCGGGTTTATTATTTCACCGTAAATATTATTGATCATTCCGAACTTCTTCATATCCTTTTCATACAGGTTTGACGGCTCCTTAAAACCTCTGAATTTTCCTTTTAGTTTGATCCGGTCTCCTTTAACGGCATCCTTTACAGGCGCTAAAACGGTGAACTTCATTACAGCCGGATACTGTCTTTCGAAAACATTCAGGGTGTCGGTTGAAATTACCAGGCTCGTGTTCATTTTGTTTTCACGGGCTGAATAAACAAAACCTGAGACCGTTATTTCCGCACCGGACATCCTGTCCGAAAGGTCTGCGTTCCCTGCGAATTCATAATTTTTTATAAGGAAAAGAACTGTTCCGGACAGAAAAACAGATATTGCCAGCCTTAAATTTCTAAAAACAAATAAAACCCCGACCGGAATAAGAACATACGAAAATCGGGCGTCGGTAAGCATAAGATAACCGAAATACACTCCCGCGATCATAAAGCAGAATAAAGCTATATTGTCAGGTCTTTTGTTCATAGTAGGGAAAAGTATGTAAATAAATCTGTTTATTCAATGTTAAAAAATTATTCAAATTTTAGATTGAATAAACCTTCAAAAAATCATATAATTACAGACAAGTAATTAAAAGAGTGAATCAAGATGACCGATACTGCAAATCCAGTAAAATATGACGAGAGCAAGATACAGACCCTGTCCTCCCTTGAGCATATCAGATTAAGAACAGGAATGTACATAGGCAGACTTGGCGACGGAAGCGCTTACGAAGACGGCATATACATTCTTCTTAAGGAAATAATAGACAACTCGATAGACGAGTTTATTGAAGGCTACGGGAAAAAGATCATTGTTAAGATCGAAGGTCAGAATGTGACCGTCCGCGATTTCGGCAGAGGGATCCCGCTTGGAAAGCTTATTGACTGCGTTTCCAAGATCAATACCGGCGGAAAATTCAACAGCGATGTATTCCAGTTCAGCGTCGGCCTGAACGGAGTCGGAACAAAAGCTGTGAATGCTTTAAGTCAAAACTTTCTGGTAAAAAGTTACAGAGACGGAAAATTTAGAGAAGTGGAATATTCAAAAGGCGTAATTGTCAGAGATACCCAGGGAAGCACGAAAGAGCCTGACGGCACTTATACCGAATTTACGCCCGACCCGGAGATCTTTAAAGAGTATAAATACAATTCCGATTTTGTAAAAAAGAGACTTTTGTATTATGCATATCTTAATAAAGGTTTAAAGATATATTTCAATGATGAAAAGATTACTTCTTCGGGCGGGCTTCTTGACCTTCTGACAGAACAGGTCGAATTTCCGATGTACGAGCCTATTTATTACTCGGGCGATCAGCTGGAATTTGCTTTTACCCATATTGATTCATACGGCGAAAGCTATTATTCCTTTGTCAACGGGCAATACACGAACGACGGCGGGACACATCAGTCCGCTTTCAAAGAAGCTGTTCTTAAAGCTGTGAACGAATACGGCAAAAAACTCTATGAAGCCAAGGATGTCAGGGACGGCATAGTGGGAGCTGTCGCTGTTAAAGTCCAGAACCCGATATTCGAATCGCAGACCAAGAACAAGCTCGGGAATACGGAGATCAAAAGCAAAATAATTTCAGAAGTAAAAGATTTTCTGATCGATTATTTCTACAAGCATCAGGATATAGCTCAGAGCATTTTGGAAAAGATAGCCATTAATGAAAGAATAAGAAAAGAGCTTAAAACGGTTCAGCAGGAAGCAAAAGAGCTTTCAAAAAAATCTTCGATAAGAATACCGAAACTCAAGGACTGCAAATACCATTTTAACGATATCCCCACTGGAAAAAAGAAAGATCTTTGGCGCGGGGACGAATCGGTTATTTTTCTTACCGAGGGAGACAGTGCTGCGGGAAGCATGATAAGCTGCAGAGATGTGGAAACGCAGGCGATCTTCGCTCTAAAGGGAAAACCGAAGAATGTACTCGGGGAAAAAAGGAACGCCATTTATAAAAACGAAGAGTTCTACAATATAATCAAAACTATGAACATTGAGGACGGGATAGACAATTTAAGATATTCAAAAATAATTTTAGCTACCGACTCTGACCCTGACGGCCTTCACATCAGAAACCTTCTATTAACATTTTTCCTTCACTTTTATGAAAGTCTTATACTTAAAGGGCATATTTATATTCTGGAAACTCCCCTTTTCAGGATCAGGAACAAAAAGCAGACGATATACTGCTATAACGAGAATGAAAAAAAACAGGCACTGAAAGAGCTTGGAGCAGATCCGGAAATCACCAGATTTAAAGGACTTGGAGAGATATCGCCCAAAGAATTCGGAAGGTTCATAGGTGCGGATATGAGGCTGATCCAGGTAAGTGTCGAACATCTCAAAGACATAGCCAACACCCTCGAATTCTATATGGGAAGCAACACCCCCGAAAGAAGAAACTATATAATGGAAAACCTTGACAGGATCGGGATATTATCCGAAGACCTGTAAATTTATCTTTTATACTTTATTTTCTATCTGAAGATAATCTCTTATCTCTCTTTCATTAATTATATTGTCCCAGTTGAAGAACATTAATAATGTATCTTTTGCAGACCATGTATATCTTACATAGTCAACCGGAACCCCGTCTTCTACGGCGAATTCCTGAACTCCCTTCTGCAGAAACCCGCAGTATTCGATCTCGTCAACTATCATCCCGAAAAAAAGATCCGAGCTTGTATGCCCGTATAATATATGCCCCAGATTCATAATGATCATTCTTGACTCTTTGCCTATAGTGATCTTCTCTTTTAATTCAGAATGAAGGTTTATTACAGGCATTTTTATTCCTCTTACTAGAACATGATGCCTCATCTTTCCCGAACCGAAAGGATAATCCTTTAGCATATCGTCAGTAATATTTACAGCTTCCATTATTGAGTTCATGCTTTCCGCCCAGTAAGTTCTTCCGATCTTCATGACTACATAAGGAAGAGGTTCCGCGAACGCCTTATCCGGGTTGAGCATTGTCAGGTTCTTTCTGTCTTTTGGAACTTCAAGCATATTCTGTATCGACTCTCCGATCTTTCTCAGCTCATCGCAGAGTATATAGGCTTTGGAATGATTAAGTCTTTTTGACTCAAGAAGTGCGTTAACGGCAAGAAGCCTCAGCATGCTTCCCAGCTCGTTCATCCTCGGCTCGGCTTCGGAAAAAGACGCGTTCTCGAATTTTATTCTGTTAAAAACATCCCTTTCGAATACCATCATGAATTTCCTGATCTCAATAGAGACCGCGTTCAATCCTCTACCGAACTGCTTTGCTTCCGCTGAAGCAATGTTCAGTTCTATCGCCAGATACGAGAGAACATTTATTATATTCTCAAGTCTCCATAATTTTCTTTCTTCTATCTGATTCATTTTTATCCTTTTAATAAAGAAAAGACCCGATACAAAATCGGGTCTTTTTCCTGATATTTGATTATGAACTAATCACCTAAATTGACCTTCGGATCTTTTTTCCTTATTATTTTGCTGGGGTCAACAGCTTTCACTTCTATAGTTTCAGGAGATTCTTTAGTAGAGTTTTTAGAAACTATGTAGAAGAACATTTTTGTTGCTGTCGGCGTGTAAGTATATTCACTTGCAGTTACATTTGTTAAAAGTGTAAATGTTCCGTAAGGTGTAGTTGAAGAGTAAACATCGTAACTGGTAGCATCTGCT
>CALMWI010000041.1 GCA_937873545.1 uncultured bacterium
ATCTGACGGCTGTTGTGAGAAAATAGGGAGGGCTGAGAAAAGGATCGCAAAAATGATCAGAAATCGCTTCATAAACACCTTTTCAGTTATTTTAAATTTGATTTTATTATCGGAAAAAACATATAATTTACCTTTAATTTAAGAACAAGTTAATATATAGAAAATTATATGAAAAAAATCAACCTTAAATATTTGATTTTAACGCGAATTATCCGCCGATCTTTAATGAGTATGCATAGATCACATTATCATCGGGATTATATACAAACAGTTTGTCTCCGATAATCATTTTTTCATAACCGTCCGGATTGGAATAGAATTCCGGGTCGGCAGAATTCAAGTCAACGGTATTCAGGTAAACCCCGTCCTTAAAGATATCGAGTACGAAATTGGCCTGATCATTCTCAGATGTTTTTCTTGCGATTTCCAAGAGCAGATACCCGTCTTTGTGGAAAAAAATATTTTCGACGGATTTTTTGTATCTGAACTGGTCCATATCGAGATCGTCAGGTCCTCTGAACCGTCTTTCCAAGGTTTTTTTCAGCTGTTCTTTTTCTGAATCAGAATACATTATCTTCGCATAGCTTTTTCTTATCTCTTCGATCTTCTTTCCGGCAAAGTCAAAAATATTTATCTGTATCTTGTCTTCGGTGTTTTCAGCTATAAATATCTTTCCGCCGCCTGATGTAAACTTGCTCTGATGATCCATCGGGTTGAAGTTATGAAAATCCACCTCGATCTTTTTTGAGAACATATCTGTGACTTTTTCAAATTTTTTATCGAGTATAGAAACACTTATCGTCATATCTCTGGGGCCAGGACCTCTGCCGCCCGTCATATTAAAAACAAGACCGGCAAAATCGGACCCGTCAAGTTTGACCAGGCTTTGAGGAAGCCCGTTGTCCCTCAAAGGGATTATGTCTCTGACAAATTCGCCGCCGGAGTTAAAGACAAGAATTTTTCTCAGCCTCTGATCCGCCACGAATATACTGTCGCCGGAAGCAAGCAGTTCTAAAGGCCTCATCATCTCGCCCGGCCCGTTACCCTGCTGTCCGAAAGCTTTGATCAGACTGCCCGCCGGATCGAATTTAAATATCTTAGCTTTTCTTCTGTCGAGAACATATATATTACCGGCTTCGTCAGTCTTGATCGCCGAAACCGTTCTGATCACATCGGTGGTATCCCCCGTATCTTCATTCAGCTTAAAAAGAAATTCGGCTTTTAGTTTTATCATTCTGTCTGACGGGTTGTTATCGTTCTTATAGATCTTTATCCCGTTGACCGTCTCCTGTTCCCCGTTCTTTTGTGAACCGCAGGATATGATCATGAGTGAAATTAAAATGAGAAATAATGTTCTTAAAGACATGCCTGTCCCCTTTTTTTCTAAAGTTAACGGAATAAAAGACAATTTATTCTTGAATTCAATGACATTTTGCAGTAAAATTTATAAAATAAAAAAAGGGACTTTTTACAGTCCCTTTCTTTAATGAGGAGTGAGTTATATACTGTGTGGGTGTGCTTAAAAAGTGAATTTGTATTTTGACAGCGAGTTTCTGAATCTGAAGGTGAAGTTTACTGCCTCTACCTGTTT
>CALMWI010000042.1 GCA_937873545.1 uncultured bacterium
GCGCTATGCTTGTGTACATGATAAAGAACCCGCCGAATCCTTAAAGACCCTGAGTTCCTGCCAGAGCACTCAGGATCATACACTGACCGAACGCGCTTTCTTTTTTCTTGATCGTTCCGATCGTTGCGTTACCTGCTATCGAAACACCTATTGCGCTTCCTACTCCTGATAGCGCTACCATAAGGCCAAGACCCACATATGCCATAACCAACGGCAGAGTCAATTCTGTTGTCATTTTCCAACTCCTTTGATTTTTATATTCTTTAATTTCATTATCATTATTTATGCGTTCTTTTTAAACGGTTTGTATTCTTTTCCTCCGCCTGTCCATCCGGCGTTCTTGTAGAATTCAACGAAAGTCAGCCTCATGGGATGCACGAAAGACCCGAGACTGCAGAGCAGAAGGTTCGCTGTATGCCCGACGAATAGGAATACGAACCAGATCACCCAGCCTACATAAGGTATCTCCTGGAATATTTCTCCTATGTTGTTTATGACAAGACCAAGGATCGAGCCGGAAAGTCCCAGCGCGAACAGCCTGATATATGATAAAGTGTCTCCGAAAATCCCGGTTATGTTGTTATACATATCCCACACTCCGAGTCCCAGCCGTTTGAAAATATTTCCGGTAGTGCTGAAAAGCATCGCGATAGCAAGGCCTGCCCAGACAAATATCATTGCCGCTGGTTTTATTTCCGGAATTGAGGCCGACAGTCCGGCGACGATCATCATGATCCAGCCCAGAGTAGGCAGAGACGCTACAAAGCTGTTCTGTTTTATGATGTTGAAAGCTTTTATCAGCAGTCCGAACACGATCTGTATAAGCCCGATCGCGATCGATAGATTGAACATGTTGTCCGGAGTAAGTATCATATCGTTGATCCGGTCTTTCTGAGACTGATCGCTGAAGAAATCCGCTAGGGAAAATCCGAAAATGGTTCCTGTTACAGCTCCTGCAATTATTGTTGCCGCTCCCAGGAACTGAACCAGTGTCAGAATAGGTCTCAGATCCCCTGTTTTGAATTTGAACTTCGCCGCGGTCGCAGCTATAAGCATCACGACCCCGTATCCCGCGTCGCCGAGGCAGAGCCCGAAGAACATCATGTAGAAAGGCGCGAAGAACGCGGTAAGATCTATCTCGGTGTATGAAGGCAGCGAGAACAGTCTTGCGATCGGCACGAAAAGCGAAGCGAAATAGCCATTCTTAGTCATAATGGGAACTATGGGAATTTCCTCATCTGAAGGTTCACGCTGAAGATGAATTATACTGCTTTTTTCGAGGTATGAATTTACTTCTGATATCTTAGTCTCGGGAACCCAGCCTTCGAGCACGATCAGTTTACCTGCGGCTTCATGCTGTCCCTGGCCGAAAATAGTACAATACTGCTTTTCATTCTCGATTTTTACTTTAAGATCTTCAAGGTCTTTTATATGCTTAACCGCTATGGAATGAAGTTTTCTTACATCTTCGTCGATTTTAATTTTCAGCTTGGCGATCTCTGCGTTGATATCGGATATGGATCTGTCGAAAAGTTTTACTTCATCCGCTTTGATATCTACAGCTTCGCCCGATCTTGAGAACAGCACGAAATAAATATTCCCCGACATTTCTCTTATGATCTCGAGAGTGTAACTATCTTTCCATGTTTCGTCGAATGCCTTTGAAGGCACCACAAAAAGTTTTGTCTCTATTCCTGCGGCTTCAGAGATCTTTTTTACGGTCGCGACCGAAAAATCTCCCCACGGCTGCTGGAGTGTGAGTTCCTTGTTAAGCTGGTGCATCTTCTGGTGATTCTGATCAATGTCGAGTGTGAGTTTTTCCACTTCGTCCAACAGCCTGACGCAGTCATTCTCTCCGTTGGGTTCGGGATCATATTTTCCGTCATGAAGTTTTGTTTTGAGGTGCTTGACAGCCGTTTCCACCCTTTTTATAAGCCCGATCTTGTTCCTGATCTCCTCTGCCGTCTCCCCTTCTTTTTCGATCACATGCACTACACCCAGCTCCTGGAGATCCTTTAAGAAATTCTCATAATCTTTGTGGTAAATAAGAAACGAGTATTTTGACATTTTAACGATCATGATGCCACCTCCAGCGCCTGACGGGTCTTGACGATCTTCTGGGAAGATTTTGACAGATTGTCCTCGTCTTCCATAAATCTCTTGATCTTCAGCATCGCTTCCTGGAATCCCGGGATCTGAACTTTTTCATAGAGGTTCACTTTCTGGGTAGTTTTTCTTCTCGCTTTTTCGAGCAGATGCATTTTCTCGGTAAAAACCTCTCTCTCGACAGCTATGCTGACAAGCTCTTTTAGAACCGCTATCCCGTCTGAAAACCACACAGGGGATTCGAACAGGCTGTACGGGGCT
>CALMWI010000043.1 GCA_937873545.1 uncultured bacterium
TTTGACCTGTCATCTGATTTACGCTCCAATTTACTACTTTTAGCTATGTCCGTTAGAGCTGATTTATCTAAAAATAAAAAACTCTAAGTAAATTTACATAAATCGTCATTATGCGCTGAGGCTATAAGTCGCAATAATTCTGCCTTTTCATCAAAATCAGGCTTTTTAAAAGTAGGCGTTTCTCCGTATGCCTCACAAAAAGCATTATCGGCTTTCATTCCTTCTATTTCGGCTTGAACTGATAGTATTTTGCCAAGTCTTTTTACATCATATCTATCCATTTTCCTTTCCTCCGTTTTTTATTTTTACCTCATGTCTTAATCAACTGTAGTTTGCAGATAAAATCCTACAAAAAATAATAGCGGACAAAAGAAACTACACGCAAACCCAAGTAATACCAAAGTGTTATTATTTCCTTTATGTGCTTTATTTTTTATAGAATTCCTCACTGCTATAAGCGCTATAGTACCTGCTACAAGCATAATAAACTGCGTCACATAATCTATATTACTAATCATGACTCTCCTGTATGGTTTCATATTCTTTATTTGTTATATCGAACTTAGTATTTAGTATAAGATCGACTGCGAGTTGAGCTTTACCAGCCGCTTTTAACAACATTGTCTTATCATCTTTGAATACTTCCATCCAAGTTTGTAAGTAGGCTGCATTATTATTAAACTCCTGTTCTATTCCGCAGTGAGCACAAAGAAATGCTGCGCCTATTTCTGCAACAAGTTCTTCAAAGTCATGAGTATATACAGTGCAGTCTCTATTCTTTTCGAATCTATTCTGCCTATTTATATTTCCAGTGCTGTGTACTAGCTCGTGAAATAAAGTAGAATAGTATGCGCTATCGCTTACGAACTTTGACCTGTCTGCAATATTTATATTGTCTTTTGACGGAGAATAAAATGCGCCAGGCCTTTCAAATACGATCGCAACATTCTGCCTTGACTGATAATCTTTGACTATAGCATCGGCAGTATTAGCAGATACAGAACCTATATCAAATAAATCTGACACAGTTCTATCATACTTATCCAATCTTGAATGAGATAAATTATCGCATTGATCGGTATTATACACATAAGAATATCTTAGGAAAGGAAATCTTTTTATTTCTCCTTTGATTTCTTTTTCAAACATAGTCCAATATACTATAGGGAATCCGAGTTTAAATTGATCGTACTTAACTCTACCTTCAAGTTCTTTAACCTGTTTAAGAGTTAGATAGTATGAGCTTTTAAAGTTAGTAAAAGCCCATAGCAATAAAACATTCATTCCTCTATAAGTTTTACCGGAGATTAAATTTGCAGGAAGCATACCCATACAAGGCCTCCGCCACGGAATAGTACCTTTCTCCATGGCGGAAGTTAATCTTTCAAAAACTATTTGTTCTACTTTATTCATTACTATCCTCTTTATCTTGCATTAAATCAATTAGGTACATTGCAAATCTAACAAAGATTAAGGTATGAGAAGATATGATTCCTTTACCGGTTATAAGCCATATAATAAATACATACAATCCTTCTATTGGATATAAAAAGAATAATGCAACCACTATTGGAATACCTATACATGTGAATAATAGTCTTTTAATAAATCCTTTCATTCATCCTCCCACCCGGGTTTTTCGTGTGGTCACCGCTGTCTGTCATCGCAGTGATCTTCTTCTTCATCTTCATTCTCGCTTTCAAGTTCTATTGTCATATCAGGATCAGTCCACGGCTTCTCTGTTATGTAATAGCCTAAGCGATTTACGAAGTGAGCTCCGGCGGATATCCAAGTCTCTCCACCTTCATCAAGTAATGTCCAGATATGATTAGCCGGAACCAATTTAAGTATCGGATGATCGTTATCCCAAAGGATCCCATCAGTTCCGAACTCAATAGGATTATATTCGTTAAGCCACTGTTGTTCGTTCATTATTCTTCCTCCATTATCATTTCGTCAGGGACCTTTAAAGATTCTAGTAAAGATGCTGAAGCATCTGTTAAGTAATTGCTTAACTGTTCAGAGTTCAGGTGATGCCGTAGTAATTCCATAGAAGTAACAACATACCACTCTCTTATCGTAATGATACGAGACTTCTTTGTTACTTCAATTTCGTCGAGCTCTTTTATGTATCTTACTTTTTTCATCGGCGATCCTCTATTGTTATGTTGTTATCCTGCGCCCACTCATTACTGAATGATACTACAGAAGATGATTTTATGCAATGATGATATGCATATGCTTCTATAAGTTGACTTATCAGCTCTGCCGGGTAATAGGAGTCTCTGATCTGATTTATATTTGCATCAAGCAATTTAAATATGTCAGCTTTGGCACCTCTACCCGGCCGGCCGTCAGGATATAACTTAGTCATATACCTGCAGTGTATGGTACTCTTTTGTTCCAAGATACTTTACTAATGCGATAAACCTGCGTATGTCAGAAGGCGTCAATGACGATTCTTTTAATCTGTCTTTAAGTTTAGAAAGAACTTCTTCGTCTTTCATTACGCAAAGATCGATTTCAATAAAAGCCAATTCACCAAGATCATTATAACCTTTCCATACCATAGGTTCGCAATCTTCAAGAGCTTCTCTTATCTCTTCGTCGTTAATGACAGCATTGAAATAAGTAGTAACTGTAAAGTCGAGTATAATTTCATCGGACATTTAGACCTCTATCAATCCAAGTTTGACAAGTCTCTGTTCGAT
>CALMWI010000044.1 GCA_937873545.1 uncultured bacterium
TTGCCGATATAAATTATCTTGCCTTCTTTATTCTTAAAAAAATAAACGCCGGGCGATGCCGGCAGATTTTCAAGAGTATTTTCTATTTTTTCGTTCATTTTACGATGATCCCGCCGCCTATAACGAGGTCGTCCTTATATATTACGCACGACTGACCAGGAGTTACGGCGAAAACCGGCTCTTTAAAACTGACCTCGATGAGGCCGTTTTCAATTTCTTTTATCCTGCATACGGCTGGCTGTGTGTTATATCTGATCTTAGCAGTGTACACGCATCTTAGATCTATCTTTTCTAAAAAATTCAGATCTTTAACCAAAACTGTATCTGAGGACAAACCTTTTCTGTCCGATATCGTGATCTCATTTTTAACAGGATCGGTTCCGGAAACATACATCGGTTCGGAATACCCTCCGCCCAGACCTTTGCGCTGGCCTATCGTATAAAAAGGATATCCTTCGTGAATGTTCGTTGTCTTAACTCCGTCGTCCCTGATTATTTTTCCCGGTCTGATCTTTTTAAACTCTTTAAAATTTTCAAGAAGAAATTTCTGATAATCGTCATCGGGAATGAAGCAGATCTCCATGCTTTCCTTTTTGCGTGAAAAAAAATCAAAACCTTCATTTGCGCAGATCCGCTTTGCATCATCTTTTACCATCCCGCCGAGCGGAAAAAGAATTCTGGAAAGAACAAATTTTTTCATTCCATACAGGAAGTAGCTCTGATCTTTTTTGTCATCAAGCCCGCGCATAAGATGATATCCGTTTTCATCGCATATTATGCGTGAATAGTGCCCCATTGATATGAATTCGCAGTCGAGTTCATCCGCTTTTTCAAAAAGCTTATCCCATTTGATCACGGAATTGCACAGAACGCACGGATTAGGCGTTCTTCCCGCAAGGTATTCGTTCTTGAAGTATTCGATTATTGTACTTCTAAAGTAGCTCTTAAGATCGTAAAAAAGGTGTTTAATGCCGATATGACCGCAAACACTGACTGCATCTTTGTATTTC
>CALMWI010000045.1 GCA_937873545.1 uncultured bacterium
GGGGATTTCCCGAAGCAGGTGAATAATTCGATAGGATTTCCCGGTATTTTAAAGGGTGCGCTGCTTGTCAGAGCGAAAAAGATAACGGACAATATGGCTATTGCGGCCGCACATTCTCTTGCTGATTATGCCGAAAAAAGAGGGATCGATCCTGAAAATATCGTTCCGACAATGGATGAAGCTGATGTATTTCCTATTGAGGCGGCTGACGTTGCTGTCCAGGCTGTAAAGGACGGCGTTGCCAGGATAAATATATCATGGCAGGATGCCTATAATAAAGCGAAAGAGGATATAGAATATTCAAGGAATATGACGAAGTCGCTGATGGATACGGGATTTATTCAAACTCCCGGAGAATCCATGATTCAGGAAGCACTCGATAAGGCTATTTTAGAAGTCAGAAAATAGGGAAATAATTATATGTATTTTTACTTTCTTTTGCTTGTCCAAAATGAAAGTAACAAAGAAAAAGACAGCCTAAAATCTCCAGTTCAGAGCTGCCTGTCATTTTGCTTTGGAGAAAGTCAGGCCGGCATGAATTACAAATGATTTGAACTGCCGACTATAATTCCGCTGTTTTCTGAACTGATTTTAGGCGGAAGAAGATTAAAAGATGAAGAGAAAATATAGAATACAGAAGACAAAAAATTGTATATGAGGAACAGAAGATAAAAGTTAGAAAGCAATAGAAAATAGAAGAATTTAAGGGAAATAATAATCAGTATGACCCCATTTTAGTCTGGATGTCTTTGACCATTCTCAAGAATATAGTGTGGATGGCTTCGACGGCCGGGCCGGGTTCAATTATTTCTATAGCTTTAATAATTGCTTCAATAGTCGAGATCTTTTCCGTGCCTTTGATATGCCTGAGCTGGTAATTGCTTTTCTGTCCTAATGGGAGTCGAACTCTTTTTACGCCGTCCAGAAGCTCCGACCGGAACATCTTTCCGGCCTGATTATAATTTCCGTCCAGGACGATCAGATTTACAGGCAGTTTGAGAGTGCTCAAGAAATTCGCATCAAGATTCTGCGTAGCTATAGGGAAGAGTATAAGATTATCATAGCCGGGAAGAACGATATCTTCACGCTTTGCAGGCATATCGGGAGCTCCGACTGGCACAACAGAACTGTTCTTCAGCATCAGTTTTGCAAGCTTCCCCGTATTGGTCGATCTGTTGATCTCTTTTATGTGCATCATGATAGTGACGCGCATTTCAAGATCGAATTTCTGAATATCATTACAAATGCAGATATTTGTGAAAAGCATGCAGCCTGGACATTTTACCGCTCTCTTGCTTCTGTGATTCATACTCCGCCCGGAGAGTTAATTCAACGGGGGAAATATAGTATGACAATTATACTTTTCAAAGAGCAATTATCAGCTTATATTTGAGCAATAATTTCAAAAGGAAATGCGATGAGTAAAATTATAGACCTCACCCATACAATAAACGCAGATATGACGGTTTATCCCGGCAATCCCAAGCTTTCGCTAAAGGAAGTAAGCACATTCGAAAAAGACGGATATTCGGTTCTCGAAATGAAAACGATCACGCATAACGGCACTCACATTGACGCTCCGTTCCATATGGTTCAAGGCGGGAAGACGCTCGATGAATATTCTCTCGACAGATTCATGGGTAAAGCGATCGTCATCAACTGTTCAAAGCAGAAAGAAATTTCTCTGAGTTTCTTACAAAAGCATAAAACTGAAATAACAAAAACGGATTTTGTACTGTTCTATTCAGGCTGGAGCAAAAAGTGGAATAAAAGATCTTATTTAGGAGCTTATCCGGTACTGACGGAAGAAGCTGCCGGGTGGCTGACGAAATTCAAGCTTAAAGCCGTAGGGTTCGATTATATTTCTATCGATCCTGTTACTTCAACCGATATGAAACTTCACAAGATCGTACTTTCAAAAGATATCTGTATAATAGAAAACTTAAACGATCTGGACAAAATTCCTGCAGGTATGTTCGATTTCTACTGCGTGCCTCTAAAGATCGAAAATGCGGACGGTTCACCGGTAAGAGCGTACGCGGTTTTATAAAATAAAAAATTGATATTTCAAGGAATAAAATGCATTTTACAGCGTTTACATGCATGCAATGAAAAACGGAGACTGAATTAAATGAAACATATTACAACTGCTCTGATATCGCTGGTTTTTTATTTAAATGCAGAGACGGTCACGCTTAAACAGGCGCAGAATTCCGCGCTCGAAAAAAATTACGGTTACGCGATAGCGAAAGAAAATCTGGCCTACAGCAGCCTGTCGGTTAAAAGCGCTTTCAGCGGATTCTTACCTTCAGCGAGTTTTACAGGGAACTATATTGTTTATTCACCGGAAGTGGAAATGTCATCTTTTAAGTTTACTCCGCCGTCAACGCTGAGTCAGGTTACTGTGATCCAGGAGGACAGAACCGCATTCGGTCTGAAAATAAATCAGCCTATTTTCACAGGCGGGAAATTATTCTACAACTATAAAATATCTAAAGATTCAGAAGAAATAACAAAAAACTCTCTAAATTCGGAAATGATGAAACTTCTTGCTGATGTCGAGTCGCAGTATTTTAATGTTTCTGAAACGCGCGAGCTTCTTGACATAGCCAGGGAGTCTCTCCAGCTGTCGAAGAGAAATGAAGAAACCGCAAAGATAAAATTCGATTCCGGACTGATATCAAAAGCCGATTATCTAAAAAGTTCATCGGCAAGAGCGGTAAGTGAAGTAAGCCTGGTCAACGCCGAGAAAGGATATGAACTGGCAAAGATAAATTTCAGCAATCTGACAGGTCTTGACAACTTCGAACTCGTAAATGTTGACAGAGATCATTATGAACCTTTTATAAACAAACTTTATATCTCTGAATTTTCATCCGCAGAGGATAAGGTTCTGATATTGAAAGAGATCGCGCTTAAGAACAATAACGACATTAAAAATATCAGGCTTAATAAGGAGATCAGCGAAAATAAGATAACAATCTCGAAAGGCAATTTTCTGCCGAGCGTCAATTTATCTTATTCGACAGAATGGGCTAAAACAAATCTGACCGACGAATACGCAAATTCCGGAACGGTCGCGCTTTCCGCTTCTATACCTGTTCTGCCTCTCTATGACAATTACATAACTCTTGAAAAAAGCAGGATCGATCTGAAAAGATCGGAGTTGTCAGAAAAGCAGCTGCTTGATAATATATCAACCGTCATCAGAACATATCTCTACACACTCATCTCCGGATCAAAACAGTTCACAAGCTCACAAGTTGCTGTTGAACTTGCGCAGGAAACATACACAAATGTCGAGCAGAGGGCTAACTCTGGGCTTTCGACAGAAGATGAACTTAACACGGCAAGATTGTCACTAATTCAGGCTAAATATAATCAGACTTCTGCTTATTATTCGATACTTAAGTCCAAATCGGAACTGATGAAAGTGCTAGGCATAAAAGATGAAGAAGAAATAATAAAACTTTTTTAATAAAAAGGTGAGAACATGAAAAAATACGCACTCGCGCTATCGATGACTTTACTGATTCTTATCTCCTGCTCAAAAGAAGACGGCGGAGCTAAAGGTCAGAATAAAATACCTGAAAATCCTCCGCCTACGGTCAAGGTAGAGATCGTACAGCCGGGATCGCTTCAGCTTTACGCTGAGATAACCGGAAAGCTTGAAGGGATCACTGATATTATCTATTACAGTGAAGTCGCAGGCAAAGTAAAATCCATTGAAAAAAAGCTGGGCGATCAGGTTCAGAAGGGCGATGCGATAGCTTATCTTGATTCGCAGAATTATCAGATCAGCTACGATCAGGCCAGATCGGAATTGAAATCCGCTGAAGCCAACCTTGACGCTCTTAAGATCAGACTTGAAACTACTCAAAAGCTTTTTGAAAGCGGAAAAGTATCAAAATATGAATTAACCAACGATCAGAGCGCGCTGCAGAAAGCGGAAGCGGCTGTAGAAGGTGCTCGCGCGGGAGTTGAAAGAGCAAGACTGAATTATGAAAATTCAAAATTCCTATCGCCAGTTGACGGTGCCATAGCGCAGTTGAACATTAAAGAAGGTCAGTTCGTAGCCACCGGTCAACCTGTTGCTTCGATCATTGACTGCTCAAAGCTTTTGATCAAGACCGGGATCACCGAAAATGATGTTGTTTCAGTTAAAAAAGGTAATAATGTTATAGTTAAGCACAACGGAAATGAAAAAACAGTTCAGGGAACAGTGACCGGGATAGGAAAGAAACCGGATGCCACAGGAAATTATCCTGTCGAAATAATGATAGGGAACCCAAGAAAGGAACTTCTGCCCGGCATGATAGTACGCGGTCAAATAGAGTCTAAAGTATTGGAAAACATTATCTTTACTGATTTCGATAATATAATCGAAGAATACGGGAAGTATTATGTTTATATAGCCGGCGCTGAGAACAAAGCAGTAAAAAAAGAGATTTTTACAGGGCAGAAATACGGCAACACGATCGTAATAACCGGCGGACTGGAACAGGGAGAAAGGCTGATAACATCCGGTATTGAATCGCTGTCTGACGGCGCTATCGTTAGGATATTCTCAGAAGAAAAATAAATGTAAAGCAGAAGAGGCTCAGAATGAACCTTCCAAAATTCTCGGTAGAAAATCCCGTTCTTGTCAATATGGCCATGATAATTATAATCATTCTCGGAGTATTCTACACATACAGAATTCCAAAGGAATCAATGCCGCAGATCGAATGGGGAATGTTCATGATAACTGTAACATACCCCGGAGTAGCTCCCGATGAGATCGAGTCACTCATAATAAAGGAGATCGAAGACGAACTTTCGGATATCACGGATATTGATTATATCAGTTCGATCGCCTATGAAGGCAGGGCGGTAATAACATTAAATCTGACAACCAGCGCGGATATTGACAAAGCATGGGCGGATGTTTCCAGAGAGCTTGATAAAGTAAAAAATCTTCCCGAAGACGCAAGCGAACCGTATATGCAGAACATCAGCATAAGGGAGATGAAATCGGTCTGCACTATAGCCGTTGAAGGAGAATCATATACACCTGACGGG
>CALMWI010000046.1 GCA_937873545.1 uncultured bacterium
AGGAACTTTAACGCCGATAATGAGATCATTGTCGGTAATTTTCACACGGCCGCCGGGTCCGAAATAGAAAGGAAGTCTGTAGCTTTCGATCCTTATATCGGATTTTTTATGGAACAGGTAAGCTCCGTGAAGGTCGAAATTATCATCGTTGTCATATCTGTTGTCCTTTACACTCCATCCGACCTGAAGGTCGAACGCATTTGAAGTTCCCATAAAGCTTCTAAAGCTGATACCTGTAGGCTCGCCCAGGATCACTCCGAGTTCGAAACAGAATGTCATCGCCGAAGTGATTAAAAGAATTAGAATAATCCGTTTCATTTTTTTTCCTCCATAATTCTTTTGAATTTTTTTATTTTTAGAGATAGCGCATTTGCTTTATTTTTCAGAACATTTTCGTTAATCCCCGCGAGAATTCTGTTTTTCATGACAATCCTTCCGTCGATTATTACGGTATCAACATCAGAACCTTTTGCGGAATAAACAATGTGGGAATAAGGATCGTACATAGGGGTCAAGTGAATTGCTTTTGTGTCAATGATTATTATATCGGCTCTCTTTCCTGTTTCGATCGAACCCGTTATCTTATCAAGCCCA
Organism: uncultured bacterium; assembly: GCA_937873545.1. Lineage (GTDB taxonomy): Bacteria > UBA4055 > UBA4055 > UBA4055 > UBA4055 > UBA12480. Next base: position 595 of record CALMWI010000046.1, read on the forward strand.
AGCGCAACAGCGCCGTTAATCGTGGCCATTCTGACGACTTCTTTCGAACTTAAAACGGTCGGATCTTTCCGTTTTCCTTTCTGAAGAATGCATGCGGTCTTCATTTCTTCGAACATATCAAGAGTATTGTTGCTTGCCGGTCCGTCAGTTCCCAAAGCGACAGTAAGTCCCGCCTTTACCATATCCACCACCCTCGCGATACCGCTGGCAAGCTTGAGGTTGCTCTGCGGACAATGAACTATTTTAACTTTTCGTTTTGCGAGTATATCAATATCCTTGTCAGTAAGTATTACGCAGTGAACGGCAACAGTATTTGAATCAAGGAATTTTATCCGGTCCAAAAACTCAACAGGGGTCATTCCGTATTTTCTCTGAATATGCTCCACTTCACTTTCGGTTTCAGATATGTGTGTATGAACCAGAACCCCTGTATCCTTCGAGACTTTTTTAACTTTTATAAGGAGGTCTTCGGAACATGAATACGGAGAATGCGGAACAATGGATGTCGTGATAAGATCATGCTTTTTCCCGTTTTCGGCAGTGGTTTTCCAGTGATGCTGGGAAACTTTATAAACAGGGTCGGGGATGTCAATGACCGCCTCGCCCAAAACAGCTCTGATACCGGATTTTTCTGCCGCCTTTGCCGTGATATCGGAATAAAAATACATATCGTTGAATGTAGTAGTTCCGGATTTTATCATTTCGGCTATCGAAAGTTCGGACGCAAGAGCGATGTTCTGTTCTGTAACGAACTGTTTTTCGACAGGCCAGATATAATTGTTCAGCCAGTCGAACAAAGCTATATCATCAGCCATACCGCGGTATATTGACATAGGGGAATGGGTATGGGCGTTTATCAGACCGGGCATAACAATTTTTCCGCCGGCGTCGATAAGAGTTTTTGCCGAACTGTCAGAAGGTAATCTATTTCCGAGAGCAGTTATAAC
>CALMWI010000047.1 GCA_937873545.1 uncultured bacterium
GAGATAGATAAAGCCGGAGCGGACAAACGATTAATATCCGAGATAAAAGCGGCCTCATTCTTCAGAGCAGGCTTACTGCAGGCTGCAGAAAAACTATATCTGGATATGAGAAAAGAAACGAATAACGGAAAAGCCTATTCCGAGGAACTGTATAATATTTATATCGCTACGGGCAGAATATCCGGTTCTGTCGGTGAGCTTTTCAGAATGATCGAACCTTACAGCGCCGAACAAGGCAAAAGCAGAGAAGTATACTCTTTCAATCCTGAAGCCGAGCTGTTCCGTATCTATGAGAAAGAGGAATTTAAAGACAGTATACTGAAAGCTGCAGAAAAACTTCCTAAAACCGAAAGAAATTCGATCATATTATCAGAATTATATTTTAACAGCGGTTTGTATGACAAAGCGTTCAGCGTTCTGAAGAGCTCGACTCCCGGCGGGAATGGAGATCTTCTGATATCTGATTATGCGGTAAGGCTCTACAGCGAGAAAAAATATTCCGAGGCATGCTCTTTTTTCGAATTATCGCTTAAAAATTCAGCAGATGAAAAGACAGATGACTTCACAGCTCTTTATATCGAATGCCTAAAACTTTCAGGCCAGGCCGCTAAAGCCGTGAAAGTATTAAAATCGAGCGGACTCAAAAATAAAGAGCTTATCCTGGCTGAGATTTATCATAACGGTCTTGACAGCTTAACTGAAGCTGACAGGCTTTATAAAAAGAACCTGACCGCTAACAAAAGTCATACTGAATTCTGGAAAGATTATATAAAACTGAAGATCGCTATAAAAGATTACAAAAACGCTAAGATCCTGCTCGCAAAAGTTTTTGACGAACAGATAATAGATATTTTTACGAACATCGGTTTCTATGAATTCAAATATATGGATGCAGTTATCGAACTTATGAACGGCGATACGGGATCTTTTATTAATAAGGCTGAAAATCTGATCAAAGATGATTTTATATCGGATTATGACAATGACCTGTTAAAAATATCTTCTGATATCAAAGCGGTCGCTGACGATAAGGAATTGATGGAAGTCTATATAGAAGCGCTGAGCCACAGGATCGACAGGAATTTCAGGTTAAGCGGAGTGTATAAAATATCTCCTGAAGGTTTTTCCGCGGAGAAAAAACCTGTCGTTTATGAAACGAACCTTTATATCCTCATCGCACAAAATGAAATGGAAAAGGTTACGGCATTAGTTGTCGAATTGATTGAAAAGAATATACTAAACAACACTGCTGCTAAAATGTTTACAGATTATGCACGACTGCATAAGAATGAAGAAAAAATAAACAGTCTGCTCATCCTTCTTTTAAAAAGCGGGATCAGCAACGAAATAAAAACAGAAATCAGAGAAATCATAAGGAACAAACCGTTATCTTGAGATACAGAAGTCATATAAAACCAATAATTTTGTTTTTCTTATTATCAGTAACAGTTAAAGTATTCTGCGGCGAACCTTTTTCGGTAAGCTTATATGATGACATATCGAATCAGGCTGAAATATTCCCCGAACACCGTATAAATTTTCTTACAAAATTCAAGAGAGATTCGATCCTTTTCGATGTCGAACAGAAAACTATCGCAGAGGAAGTAAAAATAGATTCTTCATATCAGTATGTCGTGATCTATCAGAGGCTTTTCGAGTATGATGTAAAAAGATCCAGAGTTATGAAATATTCTGATTTTATGCAGAAAAAGACCGCTTATGAGGATAAGAAAATATGGCTTTTATCAGTAACAAAGAACATGGGGATATCCCTTTCTTCAGGGTTGTTCGAAGGAGACGAGATCGCGCTTGATATACCTTTTAAAATAAAATCCAAAACTTTTCACAGGGTCTTCGGGGGTAACAATATCGGATTAAGGGTAAAAGGTTCACTTTCAATAAGCATAATCGGACAGAAAAGTTATACAGACCTGCCGAATGTAGAGGATTCGAGCTTTGACTTCACTCTGGACCAGACTCAAAACATATCAATCAGGGGGAAAGTTGGCACCAAAGTTGAGGTGGATATAGCTCAGAACACAGAGTCTTTCGATTTTGAGAATTCTCTGAAGATAACATATACAGGCGAAAGCGACGAGATCATCCAGAAAATGGAGGCGGGAAATATTGGATTAAGCCTGCCCGGAACCAGATATGTCAGCTTCAGCGGCGTAAATAAAGGACTTTTCGGGCTAAAGACTGAAGCAAAAGTCGGCAAATTCAAATCAACTTCTATAGCATCTTTTGAAAAAGGGCAGAAGAATCAGATCGAAGTAAAGGGCGGTGTCAGAAAGCAGGAAAAAATAAAGAACGCTAAAGACTATCTTAGATACAAATATTTCTTTGTTGATTCACTTTTCCGGGAGAATTGGGCAGCTTCATACAATTATGACAGAATTCTGGAGCATCAGACGCTTTATTCCGCACCGTATAAGATCAAAAATTACACTTTTGAATTATATGTAACAAGGAACGAAACCGGAACTCAGGCACAGGCAGATATATACATAGACCACACAAGACCGGCTACCGATCTGATAGGTGGTTTTACGAATTTATATTTGAGCAACAGGCGTGTAAAGCTACTTGATCAGGAATTGTATGAGATCAATTACGAGCTCGGTTATATAAGACTGAAATCATTCTATCTTGCGAACGGAGAGGTGCTGGCGGCAAAATTCGTTAAAGTGAACCAGGCCAATCCATCGGATATAATTGAAATAGGAAGCAGAGACAGCACCGGGACTAAACTTGAGCTTCAGATAATCGGAGAGTACGGGCAAAAATGGGATATGCCCTGGAATAAACTTGAGTGGAAAAACATTTATTCACTAGACGGTGTTGATATAAGTAAGGATGAATTCAAACTTACGATCCAGAAGAATACCTCAAGCGGATTGAGAACCGAAGAATATGACAGCGCAAATGTGCCTAAACCTTACCTGTACTGGTATGAAGTGGCTAAAAAAGATGTAAGCGATGAGGTCGATATAGGATTTTTATATTCCGGTTACGGGGAGTTCAGGTTCCCGAATGTGATGCCTTTTGATCCCGATATGAACAGTATAATCCGGGCTGACGGCGCGCGCGATTCTCTCTTCACGGATAAGGAGATCTATACCGATGACAGTTATATGTCGTCAGAATTCTCGTTAAAGTTCGAATTTTCAAGCAAATCCAGCACATACGAGCTCGGATTCAATGTGATCGAAGGTTCGGAGGTAGTGCGTTCCGGAGCCACAACACTTGTTAAAGATGTGGATTATATTATTAACTATAACTCTGGACAGCTCTCAATAATCAATGACAGGTATCTGACGGCAGATATCGAGATACTTTACGAATCGGCATCGATCTTCCAGCTCGATCAGAAAATGCTGCTCGGTAACAGGATCGAATACAATATCAATAAGGATTCGTACATTGGTGCTACTGTACTGTATCTTTCCGAAGAAACGAACGAGGAGAAAGTGCATGTCGGGTACGAACCAAAAAGGAACCTCGTACTCGATATGAACGGACAGACAAGTTTTGATCTGCCATACCTCACAAAAGCGGTTGACTGGCTGCCGCTGGTAGAGACCGATAAGGAGTCTAAACTTTCACTGGAAGGAGAGATAGCGCAGATAATCCCGGACCCGAATCCGCTTGATGCGGCGTATATCGATGATTTCGAAAGCAGTAAGGTAAAGAAATCACTGGGTGTTACTTATGCGGCATGGACTGAAGCTTCATACCCTGACGATTACACAGCCGCGACATCATACAGCCTTACAGCCGACGCGGCGTCCTTGGGGATACCGCCACAGTATTATCTGAAATCTTATTCGGGCGAGAATGAACTGTCGTTCTACTGGTATAATCCGAAAGATGAAGATAAGCTGACAAAAGAAGAGATATATGCAGATACTCCGGGGGATGAAAGAGATGACAAGGTATCAACGCTCAATATGGTTTTCAAACCGGCTTCCAGAAATGAGGCTGTTTTAGGTAGCGTGATAGATCCCGAGGATTCCTGGGCCGGAGTTATGAAGTATCTGTACTCATCATATCAGGACTTCAGAGAAGTAAAATATATCGAGTTCCTTGTTTCCACCAATAAGAATATTACGCTCAATTTCGATATAGGGGATTTGAGCGAAGATATAATCCCGAACGGGCAGACGAACAGCGAGGATATGAATAATAACGGAGTTCTTGATATTGGCGATAATTCCGAAGACATCGGTTACGATATGAAAAAAGGAACTGACGATTTTCACGATCTGGATACAGACTCTCTAACCGAAAAGCAGCCTTATGAATTTTACTCATTCGATAATCATCCGGTGGAATCGGCCGAT
>CALMWI010000048.1 GCA_937873545.1 uncultured bacterium
TCTTATTTTATTGAATTTAAAATCCCTGAAAACTGACTCATCGGTCATGTTTTTTTCCTGAAACAGATCAAACTCACCCGCAACAAGTGAATAAGCGGACAAAAAAAGCACGACCGAAAGATATTTCATCAGCACTTTCTCCTATGAGTGAAGTTTATCTACCATATCAAGTTTTTCCCAGGCAAATCCGTCTCTTCCGAAATGCCCGTAAGCTGCTGTTGCTCCGAACACAGGTTTTCTAAGCTGAAGTTTTTTTATGATTCCTGCCGGGGTCAGATCGAAATGCTTTCTGATAAGCTTAACGATCTCTTCACCGGATATTTTTCCTGTCCTGAATGTTTCGGCCATGATAGAAACAGGTTCCGCTATTCCTATCGCATAAGCTACCTGAATTTCTAGTTTCTGGGCATATCCGGCTGCGACCAGATTCTTTGCGATGTATCTTGCCATATAGGCTGCTGATCTGTCAACTTTCGTTGAATCCTTTCCGCTGAAGGCCCCGCCACCGTGACGCGCATATCCGCCGTATGTATCAACGATGATCTTTCTTCCGGTAAGCCCGGTATCGCCCATAGGCCCTCCGGTCACGAATCTGCCGGTCGGGTTTATATGAATCTTATATTCGCCTTTTATAAGCTTTTTCGGGATCATAGGCTTTATTATTTTTTCTGTAACTTCTTTTTCTATTAATGCGTGCTCTTTTGCAAGCTGAGCCTTAGTGGGGTTCTCTCCTCCGAAAAGAGGATCATGCTGGGTTGAGATCACAACAGTATCTATCGAATCGGGTATCCAGTTCTTGTAACTTATAGTAACCTGTGATTTACCGTCGGGTCTTAAGAACTCTATTTTCCCTGATTTTCTGATCTCTGAAAGCTGTTTAGTCAGTTTATGTGCAAGCATGATCGGAAGAGGCATGAATTCAGGCGTTTCGTCGCAGGCGAATCCGAACATCATCCCCTGATCTCCAGCTCCCAGTCTGTCCACGCCCATCGCAATGTCGCCGCTCTGCTGATCAATAGTTGAGATAACTCCGCAGGTATTGTAGTCAAATCCCTTGTAAGAATGATCATATCCGATCTTTTTGATAGTATCTCTGACAAGTCCGGGTATATCAACATATGTCTTTGTAGTCATTTCCCCTCCGACTACTACAAGACC
>CALMWI010000049.1 GCA_937873545.1 uncultured bacterium
AAAAGGTGTTTCAAGCGATAATTTTTCCCTTGTCACCCAGTCTGACCCGATACATATAGCAGGCGACTTTTACATAAAAGATCTGGAAAATTTGAATACAAAAATACAAGACGGTTACTCAGATTTGCAGGTCGAAGCCCCGACAAGAGCGATGCTCGCCGAATTGTACGACACAATGGTTAAAGTTAGGCCTGATGCACATATGGCGCTTATGTCATGTATCGACCCAAAGAGCTCAGAAAATTCAGGCAGGGAGAACTCGTTTACGATCGATAGTGAAGACAGATTATTTTTGAATACAGTACTACTTTCACTTGTAGGCGGGATTTCAACTCCGGGCGGAGTTGGCACAAGCACAAACAGCGATCTCGCTTTCTTTAACATTGGAGCGCATATAACTCTTACTACTCAGGATGACACTGAGGGGGGCGAGAGCGCAAAATATCCTCTAAACCTTGTGCAGGACGGAAGGTATGAGGTATATGACGACGAAGAGATTCCTCCTGGCATGGGAATATCTCCAGATACCATTGAATCTGAAACAATTGTAGGTCTCAATAAAAAATACAGATGGTCAAAACAGACATCGAACGACTGGGTAACTTTAGTATATCCATGGAAATCGACTAATTAAGAAACGCTCAAAAAAAAACCCCGAAATCGGGGTTTTTTTTTATTCATCTGTAGCCGTAACTTTATAGAATTTTTTACTATTCACAACCGGTATCCGCCATGTTGTGCCTGTCAAATTACCGCCGTTATCAATTGCATAAGTGCCATACGGAATAGAAGAAGAATATACAATATATCCTGTGGCATGTGGGACAGAGCTCCATGATAAAACCAGATCCGCTCCGGAAATGCTTGTTGTTAAATTAGCCGGTGTAGCCAAAGTATAAACTTCAAAAGCCAAAGGTAATAAAACCAAAGGCGTATCAGGGTCATTTGATGAAATCTGTAGATCAGCGTAAAACTTTCCGGGTTCTTCAATTGCGCTTGAGTTGAATTCCAGATTCAATATGTCGCTGCTTCCTGCAAGAATAGATCCGTCAGACGGTGTGACGGTTATCCATTTAGGGATGAATCTGAACCTTAATGCCAGTCCGTTTTCAATATAATTAGTGTTATATGATACTGTAAGCCCGTCGCTGCCGTCTGAGTTCTGGATTCCGACTGTACAAGTATTTTTCGGACCATTTATCTCTTTATACTGATAGACTATCTCTCCGGTCTCGTAAATAATAATTTCGAAAGTGTTGGTATAAGCGGTACCAAAATTTCTGATATTGTTGTATTGGACAATAAATCTTTTGTTTACTGTATCGGCAAAGTAGTAAACGGTACCACCGAGAGCAGGGTTCAAATCTGTCCAGTACGCCGCAAGAAGATTGAAGGGCGCGCTAATATTTGGTAAGCTGTAGTGTATGTAATATGATGTGGGAAATGTAAAGGACAGATAGCCGTTAGCGAAAATGTTTATTGTGTTAAAAGAATTCCCGTAGAAATTGTAATTAAAACCTAACTGAATCCCTGAAATTACAGTTTCATCTGTCATAACCAAAGCCGTTCCGGTTGTTGAAATCTCTATCCATTCGTATGCCGGCCCGTCCGGTTCATTTGAGTCCTTCCAATAATAGTTATAATTATCCGGTCCTCCGCTTCCTTTTTCGATAAGCTTTGTATCTGAATAATTGATTGATGATGAAAAGTCCAAAATACCTAAAGAAGAATTGTAAACTGTAACTGAATCAGAGTAGGTTGTTCCAATATAAGCTTTGGCGAATAAAGTGTCTGTCTGCGACAAAGAAATATCCGGATAAACGCCTGTGCCTGAAACGGCAATATATTTGATCGAGTCCTGAGTGTCTGATGAGCTTATTACGATGTTGCCGTTGTATGATGTTGAGGCGGAAGGTGCAAAAACAAGGTCATAAGTAATGCTTGAATTCGGGTTGATCTCAAAAGGCAGGATGTTTTTATCAAGATATTTATATATATCCAGTTGTTTTGACGATTCGGAAACTTCGTAACCGGACATTGTAGCAATTTCTCCTGTTAAAATTTCCGAAGAATGAATATTGGAAATTGTAAAGGATTTGGTCAATGTTTTTCCAACCGTGATATTTCCGTAAGATAATGAAGCTGTTGAAAGTGAAATGGTACCGTCATAAGTAATTGAGCTCCGGTAAAATTTTAGGGAAAGATTGTTTTTAAGGTAAGGACTGTTGTAAGCGACCTGAAGGCCGGTCGTTTCTTCAGGATTTTCTATGCCGACCATGCAAAAATCCAGCGTTCCGTTCATACTTTTATATTGAAAAAACACTTCATTTCTGGAATTTAGTATGATTTGAAAAGTGTTTCCGTTCGACTCTCCATATAAAGGTACATTGTCGAACTGGATTATAAAATTGCCGTTAGCAGAATCGTAATGGTAGTATATTTCCCCCAGTGTTCCAGGATCCAGATCTGTAAAAAAAGGTGCAAGATAAGCACTGGGATCCCTTGGATTCGGTATAGGATACTGATGGTCGCACTCCACATAATCTGAAGTAAATGATATATATCCGTTTGAGGTTATATAAAGAGAATCAAAGACAGTGCCGTAGAAATCAAAATCAAATCCAATCGGTACTTGTAATGATTCTTCATCACCTAAATGTAATGGTGTTCCCAACGATGAGATTTCAACCCAGCTGTAATCAGGACCATCAATCTCGTCAGAATCTTTCCAGTAGTATCCACCTGAATCAGGGCCGCCAAGGTTTTTATCCGTCTGACCCTGAAGAATTCCGATCATTAGAAATAGTACAAGAGCAAAAATTATTAGCCTCTTCATGATCAATACCTCCCAGATTTCTATATTGATTGTAACCAAGTTTCTACCAAACTAATGACAAAATAATAAAAATTTATACACAAGTCAATGTTAAATATGCGCTTCGAGAAAACTATAAAAATGGATTGCAGAAATATTGAAATATTGTTAAATTCTCGGAAAGAGACTTAAACAAAAGAGAGGTATTTATGAAAAAATTAAGCTTAGTTCTAATGCTGGCAACGATGGCGGCGATTTATATCGCAGGATGTTCAGACGACGATAAAGACAAACCCTCTGCTCCAGTACCGGACACGATACTGAAAGTTATTGTTAAAGGAAAAGTCAACATGGATACGGTTCCGGATACGATAGATGTATCGAACTCAAATGTCGTTGTTTACGATGCAGAAACAAATCAGTCCGTTATAAGAGATCTGACAAACTCTGAAGGAGCATGCTATTTCGAGCTTGAGGAGGGAAATTATTATCTCGAAGTTACCGCACAGGGATTCGATCCGTCACCAGCTCCCAATGTTACAGCAATCCCCTTCTTCGTTACTTATCAGGACACTACAGCTCAGGTCAGATTTCTTAATGAAAATCCGTTGGCCGGCGCGGGATACATTGAGGGTAAAATAGAGCCTGCCGTAAATAATATTCTGGTAATAGCTGAAAACACTGCGGACCTGAGCAGATATTCAGGAGTTTCAGGACCGGACGGATATTTTGTAGTATATAACTTACCGCTCGGAAACTACAATATCGAAGCTTTTAAGGCGGGATACAAACAAAGCGCGGCTGTTTCTTCGACAATAAACGCGGGCACCCCGAGTGATTCTGTAGCTGTTCTTGTCGAAAAATATGCAGGTTCCAGTCTGTCCGGAAGTATTTCATTCCTTGCGACAAGCGACTCGCTCGATGTTGATGTAGTTTTAAGAGATCCGGTTACAAAAGCGGTAATACCCGGATTAAGAACTCGAGAATTGTCTTCTAATTACAGCCTTGACAGCATTCCTGACGGAGAATTTCTTGCATGGGCATCATTTGAGAATGACGGTTATGTACTTGACCCTGACTGGATATTTAAAAATCCGGAGGGTTTAAATCTTACTTTTCCTGCCGATAATGATACAACTCTCAATTTTAGTGTCACAGGTTCTGTAAAAATTGTATCTCCTACAAATCCGGCTGATTCAATATATGCATTTATGGCAGATTATGCTACTCCAACATTCAGCTGGGAAGCTTACTCATCGGCAAAAGAATACATTATCGAAGTAAAGGACATAAACGGAAACATAGTATGGGGCGGATTTGACACAAGCGGTGTTGTAAGGCATCAGCAGATACTGAAGGAAAACTTGAGCATTCAGTATAATTATGACGGCTCAGCTGTCGCTAATCTCGTTCCCGGAGAAATCTATCAGTGGAAGATCTATGCCGATGACGATACTGCATTAAATGTCCAGACACTGATCTCTTCTTCAGAAGACCTCCGCGGACTATTTCAGGTGCCGCTGCCTGCAGTAAAAAAATAATCTAAAACTGTGATACAAAAACCCGATATGAGTCGGGTTTTTTTATTTTAAAGATATAAATTTTAGAATTGACAAATATGTTTTAATAAGATATTTTTCAACCGATTAATGTATATGTTAAAGATTTCACAGTTAAAATAGATAATTATCATAAAGGGAGAGCAATGATGCTTGAACAGAAAATAATGGACAGGATACAGAAACTCAAGGACAGATATCCCAGAAAAGAGTCTGCCCTGATGCCGGCGCTTATGCTTGCACAGAAGGCGAACGGGAATTACCTGTCCGAAGACGATATGAACGAGATCGCAAAATTTGTGGGAGTAACATCCGGTAAAGCTTACGGAGTGGCAACTTACTACACGATGTACAACACAAAAAAAGTCGGAAAGTATCATATTCAGATCGATACGAATATTCCCGCAACTCTAATGGGCGCGGTCAAAGTGCTTGACTTTGTAAAAAAAGAACTGGGTATAAATGCAGGCGAAACGACAAAGGACGGACTTTTTACACTTGATGAGGTCGAATGCCTAGCTTCATGCGGAACCTGCCCTGTGATCCAGGTCAATGATGTTTACTATGAAAATATGACTGCAGAGAAGACCAAAGCTCTTTTAGATTCGCTAAAAAAAGGCGTTATGCCGAAACCCGAAGAGCCTGTTTATTTCGGCGGTACCGAATGTAATGTTCTTCTCAAAAACAGAAGAGTAAAAAACTCAACTTCGATCGAAGTTTATAAAAAGAACGGCGGATATAAAGCTCTTGAAAAAGCGCTTACAATGGAACCTGCGGCAATTTTAAACGAAGTTAAAACTTCAGCGATAAGGGGAAGAGGCGGTGCCGGATTCCCGGCCGGGGTTAAATGGGGATTTCTTGCAAAAGGCACAGGCAAGCCGATCTATCTCGTATGCAACGCTGACGAAGGCGAACCGGGAACTTTCAAAGACAGACAGATCATGGAGTACGACCCTCATCTTCTTATCGAAGGAATGATAATTTCCGCAAAAGCAATAGGATCAAAACTCGGATTTATATATATCAGAGGAGAATTCGACTGGATAGCCGATATTCTCGATAAAGCCGTAGAAGAAGCAAAAGCCGACAAAAAAATGGGCGATTTCGACATAATAGTTCACAGAGGAGCAGGAGCCTATGTGTGCGGAGAAGAGACCGCACTGATAGAATCTATCGAAGGCAAAAGGGGACAGCCGAGGATGAAACCTCCTTTCCCTGCAGTTGCAGGCTTGTACGGATGCCCGACCATCGTGAACAACGTCGAAACTTTAGCGAGCGTACCGTTCATCATCGAGAAAGGCGCTGATGAATTCAAAAAATTCGGATATGAAAACAATACCGGTTTTAAGCTCTTCGGAGTAAGCGGATGCGTAAATAAGCCCGGAGTTTATGAGTATCCGATGGGAATTCCCTTCAAGAAGCTTCTAGAGGCTGCCGGCGGACCGAAAGGAAAACTTAAGGCTGTTATAGTAGGCGGTCTGTCCGTCCCTATCCTTAAAGCTGATGAGCTTGAAGGCCTTAACATGGATTATGACGCATGCATTAAAAAGGGAACAATGCTCGGTTCGGGCGGTGTGATGGTGATAAATGAAGAATTCTCAATACCTGAGATAGCTTACAGAACAATTAAGTTCTATGCCCATGAAAGCTGCGGAAAATGTACACCTTGCAAAGAAGGTTCGTACACGATCGTGAAAATTCTCGGAAAACTTCTGAAAGGTCAGGCTACACAGGCTGATCTTGACAACATGGTAAGAATAATCGGATCGGTCAACGAAGCGGGATCGACACTGTGCCCAACCGGACAGGCTTTCGCAATGCCTATCAAAGCCATGTATGAAAAATTCAATGACGAATTCAAAAAATTACTAAAATAAATTATCCGGAGTGTCAGTATGAAAATCACCATTAACGGCAAAGAAGTGGAAGCGATAGAAGGGCAGACTGTTCTTCAGGCTTCTATTGCCAATGGAGTTTACATTCCGCATCTCTGCTACCATGAAAAAGTCGGTGCGGCGGGAAAATGCCGTGCCTGCGTGGTCGAGATAGAAGGAATGAGAGGATTGCAGACATCATGTTCAGTACCCGTAAGGGACGGAATGGTAGTCAATACAGTTTCACAGAGCGCTCTTAATGCGCAGAAGCTTGTGATAGATCTGATGCTTTCATCAGGTACTCACGACTGTCTGGCCTGCGAGCAGAACGGCAACTGTGAGCTTCAGGATGCCGCTTACTTTCTTGGAATCGAAAGGGCATCAGTTCAGTACGGCGAGATCAACAGGGAATTCGATACAACATCCGAATTCGTTTATGTTGAAAGGAACAAATGTATATCCTGCGGAAGATGTGTAGCAGCCTGCAACACTACAGTCGTAAATCAGGTACTGGATTTCGGTCACAGAGGACATCATACGGAAATAGTTTTTGATACCGACAAAAAGATGGGTGAATCATCCTGTGTACAGTGCGGTGAATGTTCACAGATCTGCCCAGTAGGCGCTATTGTGGACAAAAACGCGCGCGGAAAAGGAAGACCATGGGAGCTTAAAAAAGTCGAAAGCGTTTGTCCGTACTGCGGTGTAGGCTGTAAACTTGAGCTTCATGTTGATCCGAGAACAAACAAGATCGTTAAGGTAAGAGGCGTTGAAGACGCTCCGACGAATAAAGGTATGCTCTGCGTTAAAGGAAGATACGGATTTGATTTCGTAGGTCATCCTGACAGGCTAACGACTCCTTTGATCAAAGAGAACGGTCAGTTCAGGGAAGCTTCATGGGAAGAAGCGGTCGAGCTTGTAGCATCAAAACTAACAGAAGTTAAAGATAAATACGGCGCTGATTCAATTATGGGTATGGCGTCGGCGAAAGTTACGAACGAAGAGAATTATACATTCCAGAAATTAATCAGGACAGGGATCGGAACGAACAATGTCGATCACTGCGCGCGGCTCTGACATAGCTCTACTGTGGCCGGTCTGGCCGCATCATTCGGTTCCGGAGCTATGACAAACGATATAAACGGTATAAAATTATCTGATGTCGCCCTTATAATCGGTTCTGATACTACCGAAGCTCATCCCGTAATATCAGCAAGATTAAAACAGGCTGCTGTTGAAGGGAAAACAAAACTAATCGTAATTGATCCTAAAAAGATAAAACTGGCTGATTATGCTGAAATTTACGCATGTCAGAGACCGGGTACGGATGTCGCTGTTTTCAACGGAATGATGCACATCATTCTTAAGAACGGATGGGAAGACAAAGAATTCATAGCGTCAAGAGTAGAGCCGGAAGGTTTTGAAGCTCTTAAAAAAGAAGTAGAAAAATTCACACCCGAATATGTTGAAAAAATTTCCGGCATTCCGGCAAAAACGCTTGAAGAAATAGCAGAACTTTTTGGAAAGGCTAAAGCAGCTGCCATTTATTACGCAATGGGCATTACCCAGCATACGACCGGAGTTGACAATGTAAAATCTACCGCGAACCTTCAGATGCTATGCGGAAATATGGGAATACCGGGCGGCGGAGTAAATCCGTTAAGAGGCCAGTCCAATGTTCAGGGCGCCTGCGATATGGGCGGACTTCCGAATGTCTATACCGCT
>CALMWI010000050.1 GCA_937873545.1 uncultured bacterium
ATAATATTTCTGCCGCAATTCAGCGCTTTCATAATTTTCTTCTTCTCGATTTGAATGAAGAACTGATCCCCGAAAAGATTCTCTGCCCCTTTTGAAGATAAAAGAGTATTCGCGAGTACGATATTTAAATGGATCGGCTTTTTTTCCTTTGTGATATCTCTCCCGAGAGTGAGAAGCAGTGTAGTTTTTGCTATCTGGACGCTTAGAGGATGAATGTCTATGCCATAAACATTATTAACTATCTCTGAAGCTGTCATATCCGGATTTTGCGCTTTAATCCTGTGCACGAAAGCGCGGATGAAAGAACCGCTGCCGCATGAAGGGTCAAGTACTTTATCTTTAGGTTCAAAATTGAATTCGTTCACTATTCTTTCACAGAGCCAGTCAGGCGTATAATATTCTCCGAGAGCGTGACGGGTATCAAGATCAATAAGTTCCTGATAAACACCTTTTAAAATATCCTCGTCAACTTCGCTGAAATCATAAGTTGAAATTTCCTGCGCGATCAGCCTGAAAACCTTTTTAAGCTCTCTGTAATTTCGCTCACTGCCGACCCAGTGGAAAAAGTCGTTATCTATAAAATTCTGGATATTGTATTTGAAGAAGGCTTCGCCGTTTATGATTGATTTCATTTCGTTGTCATCAATGTAATCATCGTTGCTGAGAACCGAATATGCAAGCATCTTTGAGAATATGCTAAGATAAGTATGTGTTAAGAATATCTTCTCGGTACCGTTAAACGAACCGTAAGCTATTGAAAGAAATTTTTCCCACTGCTCGAAAGATACCTGAACATCACCAAACTTTTTCGATTCAGCAAAATGCCTTGAAAGTTCTCTAAGTGACTCAATATAAACGCTGCTTTGGCACCCGAAAGAATCTTCTATGTTCTTCAGGCTGGCTTTCTGCCGTTCTTCCCTGAAAAGGAACCTGTCTATCCAAAAATAAAATTCCTCTGCGTTCTTTTCATTATTCTGCAAGACAAATGAAGCGCTTTTATTTTCTATTAAAACAAGCTCATCTTCTCTGAGCGTATCAAGTTTATCTATCTGCTCAGGATCAATAGAGAAAACGACCCAGTGAACGCAGTCAGATGCAATAAGTGTAAAATTAAATCCTTCTCCCGAATTAAACTGCCCGAGCAGATAACCTGCAAGCTGTTCTTTGGCGTGTTTCAAAGTCACACCAAGATCTTTCTCGAATTCGATAATAACTCTGTTATACAATGTGTCTGCACTGCCTGCATGAAGCCTGTCTTTCCTCGGAATGTTTATTACTGTGGTTTCAGCTCCAATAGAAATTTTATCTATAACATGCAGAATATCCTTGTCTCCCGCATAAAGCCTGTTTAGCAAATCTTTGAACGCTTCTTTCTTTGGAATTTCCTTGTTCGCCTGCCAGACGCGGTGAAGATAATTTATTATATGCCCTGTTTTTTCTTTCAAACTTCGCCTTGTTAAATACAAATATTCCGATCTTAATTATAACTTTTAAAATTGCTGTTGTCAAAGGCTTTCTTTGTACTATTTTTTGTTATATTCGGATAAATTTCTTAAAATTCAAAATATGTTCAAGTGTTTATTCAATCTCCCCAATTATAGCGACATAATTATTACCGTAAACTTTAGCGCATTTCGGACAGGTGGTGTACCACATGTACATTTTCTTTAGTTCAAAGCCTTTTTCTTTTATAGTTCTCTCGTAATCTTTACACCATTTTCCCGTATCTTTAAACGGACCTTCATAAACCTTGCAGTAGAACTTTCCCGAAATTGTAACATTTTCCGCGTTGGGAATTTCTCTGTCAACAGCTACGTAGATATCCATATTCCATTTCGAAGTATGGTCAGACAATCCTAAGCTGTCAGGCATGGAAGCGTTTGCTTTGATTACTTTTCCGATAAGTTTTGTGATCACATTACCGAAGTTTACAGGCATATAGAAAAAAGTGAAGACTTTGTCTTTCACGAACCTTTTATCTTTCCATTCAAACACTTTGTCTTCCCATGGTTCGGGATCAAATTTGGGACAGCATCCGGTTTCAATTTGCTCTGCCATAACCGTATCCTCCATTTATTTAATTTTCATACTGATCCGCAGTTCAGATCGAAACTCACAAGATACGCTTTACTTGTTATTTGAACCTTTTTAGATCGTTCTTATCGTATGTACCTTCAGGTGTATAAATAGTTCTGTCAATATCAAACCATGTCTTTAATAAAGCATCGGATGGATTTATTAATAAATGTATACCCGGTATATTCTTGCTGCCCTGTGCCAGCATTACAATCTTCTTTCCGCTTGATTTATCTTCAGCTACATCGTATACAACAGCTGCTTTGTCATAGATGTTCCCGCTCATGAAAATGTCACCGGGGCTGATATCTTCGGCTTTTATATTCTCCGTATCAGGGAACTTCGCGTTACCGTCTTTAAAAATATAGTTTAAATACTTTAAAAGATTTCCATACTGAGAACTCTCCCCTTCCAATCTAAGCCATTTATCGTATGAAAAAATATTTTTTACACCGATCTCTGATTTTCTTTTATTTCTCATTATAAAATCATACCATAATCTGATGATCTGATTATTACTATCATTAAAATGTTTATTTCCCGGACGGATATTGAATGCGGCTGCATAAAAATCCTTATAATGGAACATCGG
>CALMWI010000051.1 GCA_937873545.1 uncultured bacterium
CCTGCCTTACAAACTCGAATATGCGAAAGTGAAATGGGTAGATCTAAAAAATAATCATATAACCCTGAAATTTCTTGGTGAATTAAAAGAAGAAATTATTCCAAGTGTCAGGACGAAACTCAAATACATTTCAAAAAGATTCAATGAATTTGAGTCTGTAATAAAGGGTGTAGGAGTTTTTAAAGACTTTTATCATCCGAAAGTTCTTTGGCTGGGGTTGCGTAACTGCGAAGAATTTGAAAATATAAAAAACGAGATCGAAAATTCTTTGGGAGACCTCGGTTTTGAAGTTGATTACAGAAAATTCACTCCGCATCTTACCGTCGGCAGATTCAAGGAAACCGGTTCAGTGAAAGAATTACAAAAACTTGTCAATGCTAATCAGGATATGTATTTTCAGGTAATTCCTGTAAAAGAAATAATTCTGTTTGAGAGTCTCTTAAAAAACGAGGGACCGGAATATAAAATAATTGAATCTTTCCCGCTCGGAAAAGAAGAGGAATTCAAAGAATTCAGATTTTAAGATTTCTTAAATAATTTTTCAAGAACAATTATGCGGTCTCTATATTCAGCTGCTTTTTCGAATTCGAGTTTTTCCGCTGCCTCTTCCATAAATGACTCAAGCTCAATTATTTCTTTTCTTAAAGTTTCTTCATCTTTTCCGTATTTTACTTTTTTATCAGATACCTTCAGCAGGTTTTCGTCTTTAATATTTGTAGAATACATGATCTGTTCGGCAGACTTATAAACAGTTTTGGGGATTATTCCGTTTGTCGTGTTAAATTCGATCTGTTTTAGCCTTCTTCTTCTTACTTCTTCTATGCAGTTTTTCATAGAATCTGTGATCTTATCGCCATAAAAAATAACTCTTCCGTTCACATTTCTTGCCGCTCTTCCTGAAGTCTGAAGCAGGGATCTTTTATCTCTTAAAAAACCTTCCCTGTCTGCATCAAGAATACCTATAAGTGAAACTTCAGGCAGATCGAGACCTTCTCTGAGCAAATTGATGCCGACGAGAACATCAAATTTTCCCAGTCTGAGCTCTCTGATCAGTTTAACTCTCTCCAGAGATAAAATTTCGCTGTGCATATACTCAGCCTTAATTCCATTCTCTTTTAAAAATTTTGTCAGATCTTCACTCATTCTTTTGGTCAAAGTCGTAACGAGAACTTTTTCCTTTCTTTCAGTTACAAGTCTAATCTCTTCCATCAGATCGTCAACCTGTCCTGTCGAAGGCTTTATTATTATCTCTGGATCAAGTATTCCCGTCGGCCTGACTACCTGTTCAATTATGATCCCTTCGGATTTTGAAAGTTCGTACTCCGAAGGAGTTGCAGAAACATAAAGTGTTCTGCCTGTGATCTGTTCGAACTCATCGAATTTTAAGGGCCTGTTGTCAAGCGCGGACGGAAGCCTGAACCCATAATCCACCAGAGTGGTTTTTCTGCTTCTGTCGCCATTATACATACCTTTGATCTGCGGTACTGAGACATGCGACTCGTCAATTATAAGGAGAAAATCATCAGGGAAGAAATCTATCAGGCAGTAAGGTCTCTGACCGGGCTGCCTTCCGGAAATATGCCTGGAGTAATTTTCTATTCCCGGACAAAAACCCATTTCCCGCATGAACTCAATATCCATTTTTGTTCTGTTCTCGATCCTCTGAGCCTCTACGAGCTGATTATTTTCGTAAAAAAACTTAACGCGTTCTTTCATCTCCTGTTCAATGTTCGCAACAGCCTTCTGAAGTTTAGGCTGGGTAACGACAAAATGTTTTGCAGGATAAATATTTATTTTATCAAGCTTCTCGATAATGTTCCCGGTCACATGGTTTATGATCTCGATCTTCTCTACTTCGTCCCCGAATGTATGAATTCTTATTCCGGTGTCGTCATAAGCGGGGTGAATATCTATTATATCCCCTTTAATTCTGAAATTTCCGTTTGAAAGCTCATAATTATTCCTTTCATACTGCATTTCGACAAGCGAATTGAACAGCTTATTTCTGTCGATTATATCACCTTTTGTAACTTCGATCGAAAGCTCCTTATAATCTTCAGGTGATCCGAGTCCGTAAATGCAGCTAACCGAGGCGATAATTATAACATCATTTCTTGAGATCAGGGAGGAAGTAGCTTTGAGACGCAGTTTTTCTATTTCATCATTTGATGAAGTTGTTTTCTCGATGTAAAGATCGCGTGAAGGCATATACGCCTCAGGTTGATAGTAGTCATAATAACTTATGAAATATTCGACGGCATTATTCGGAAAGAAGGCTTTAAGTTCTCCGAAAAGCTGCGCGGCAAGAGTTTTATTGTGTGATATTATCAATGTCGGTTTGTTAAGTTTTTCAATCACATTAGCCATAGTAAATGTTTTTCCACTTCCCGTAACCCCAAGAAGCGTCTGATATCTGACACCCGAGTTGAAATTTTCTGTAATCTGGCTTATTGCTTCAGGCTGATCGCCCGTCGGCTTAAAAGGTGAAACAAGTTCAAATACTTTTTTCATAATCCGTTGTCCCATTTACAAAAATCTTCATGAATTTAAGAATTAAAATATATTATATCAACTAAGTAAATGAACAAAATGAAATCATTATTCGTATAAGAACGGGCTTGACATTTGCATCTTCAAAAGTTAAATTCCGCATCTGATTAATAATGTATGGAGAAACAGAATTTTGAGATACATACCGTTTATGATTAAATACGAATTGACCGCGCTTATAATATTTTTATGCTTTTCTGTTAGTCTTAAGGCGCAGAAAAATTCAGGTTCATTCGAAATACTTGAAGTAGTGGTAGAAGGAACTGAAGTTTCGGCAGATGTAGTTAAGATCTCATCCGGGTTATCAAAGGGAAAAGTGATATACGGAGAAGATATTCAGAGCGCGATAAAAAAATTATGGAAACTTAATCTTTTTTCTGATGTGGCTATAGATGTTACTCAGGCTGAAAGCAACAAAGTATTTCTTAAGATAATCCTGGAAGACTATCCCAGACTGAACAATGTTAAAGTAACCGGTTACGATGAGTACGGAAAAGATGATATTGAGCCTCTGATAAAACTACAGAAAGGACAGATACTTAAAAGTAATAATATAGCTGAAGTCGAAAGATCGATAAAAGATTTTTACAACTCTAAAAATTACCTACTTACAGAGATCGAATCGAAAACTGAGAGAGTAAATGAAAAACAGGTCGATCTCACCATAAACATAACTGAAGGCAAGGAAGTATTCATAAAAGAGATTAAATATTTTGGGAATGTTTTTTTTAAAAGCGAAGACCTGTTAGACCGGTTCGAGGAAACTCATGAAGACAGATGGTGGCGCGACGGAGAATATAACAGAGAAAAATTTGAAAACGATCTTCAGCTTATGACCGATTACGCAAAGAACAAAGGATTCAAGGATTTTGAGGTCGTGAAAGATTCGGTTTATTATGACGAAAAAATGGAGAATATTTTTATCGATATAACTGTCAATGAAGGAAATAAATACTATTTCGGAGAGTCCAGATTCGCGGGCAACAGTCTTTTTTCTAATGAGGAGCTTATCGATGCTCTTGAGTTCGAAAAAGGTGATGATTTCAGTACTGAAAAACTTGAAATGTCAATCTATAATAACCTTTCTACGATGTATATGGACAAGGGCTATCTGAGAGCGAATATAATTCCTGAGGAGCAGATGACTGGAGCGGATACAGTTTCATACCTGTTTAAAATAACTGAAGGAACCCGCGCTAGAATCAGAAAGATAGATTTCGAGGGCAATACCAGAACTAATGAAAAAGTTCTCCGCAGGGAAATGGATATTTACCCCGGTGACATTTTCAGTAAAACCAAGATTCTCAGAAGCCAGAGAAACGCAATGATACTAAATTACTTTGAAAATGTTGTTCCTGACATGAAGCCGGTTGACGATAAAGAGGTCGATCTTGTTTTCTCGATAAAAGAGAAACCTACAGAGCAGGCACAGACTTCAATAGCCTATTCAGAAGCTGATGGTTTTATAGGATCTGTGGGACTGGTTTTCAATAATTTCTCATTCCAGCATCCTTTCGCTCAGGGTGACGGTCAGCAGCTTTCTACAAACATTGAATTCGGGAAAGATTACTATAAATACACTCTTAGCGTCGAAGAGCCGTGGCTTTATGACACCCCGACTATGGTCGGGCTGAGCGGCAACTACCAGAATCGTGACGATTCATACTCGGATACGCAGATAATCAGCGGAGTTCTGAAACTGGGCAGAAGATTCGCATGGAGCGACAACTGGATGAGGGGTCTATGGTATTATTCTATCGACAGGATCAAATATACTAATATTAGCGATAATGCGCCTGACCAGTATGAGCTTTTCGAAGGAAAAACAATAATTTCATCATCTTTGACAGAGTATCTGATTAGAGACAGCAGGGACAGAGCAGACTTCCCTACTAGAGGTTCGAACATTACCCTTATGACCAAACTTGCGGGAGGAATACTCGGCGGCGACGAAGAATTTCATAAGCATAAGCTCGATATGAAATGGTATCAGCCGCTCGTTCAGAACAGATTCGTACTTTATTCTCAATTCGTTGTGGGGCTTATGGACAAGCTGAAGGAATCATCATATATCAGCTCAAGAGAGTATTTCTATCTCGGCGGAGGAGGATTGTCCGGCGGTGAACCACTAAGGGGTTACGACGAAAATTCGGTCGGCCCGTATGAAAGCGGATATTTTGTCGGCGGAAGAAATCTTTTTAAAACATCATTTGAACTTAGGCTCAAACTTGTAGAAACACCTATGCTTATATATTCTCTTGCATATTTCGATGCGGGAAATCTGTGGAGAGACTATACCGAGGTCAGTTTATTCGACCTTCGAAAAGGCGCAGGGCTTGGTGTCAGGATAAATGTCCCAATGCTCGGGATGATGGGGCTCGATGTAGGTTACGGATTTGATTATTTTGAAAGTTTCGGAAAAAAGGCTGACTGGTCGGAACAGCTCAGAACCCATTTCAGGATGGGAACTAATTTATAAAAAACCAAAAGGGAGAAAATAAAATGAAGAAAATGGTAACTGTAATGATGCTGATAGCGTCAATGGTGGTCTTTGCAGAAATGAAATTCGGGTATATCAATTCAGATAAAGTTCTTGCAGAGTACAACGAGGCAAAAAAAGCGAAGGAACAGCTTGCGAAATGGAATAAAGATATGGAGGCCAAAGCTGTAACGATGGAAAAGGAGATACAGGCTCTGGAAGAGGAGATAAAAAACATGTCCGTGATGGTTTCAGAAGAAAAAAGGAACGAAAAGATGGCTGAAGGACAGAAAAAGCTTCAGGAATATTACCAATATAAAGACAAAGTATGGGGTCAGAACGGAGATTTTTACAAAAAAAATAACGAACTCATGCAGCCCGTGATCGACAAAATAAATCAGGTCATAAAGCAGGTCTCGGAAAAAGAAAAATATGATTTTGTATGCGACGCGAATACCGGTACGCTTCTTTATTCAAAACCTGAGTATGAAATGACAGACAGAATAATAAAAGAACTTAATAAATAAAACAGCGGGAAAATTAGAATGTTTGAAAAAATCAGGATGTGTTTTCTGGTCGTAGCTGTGCTGATATCGGTTTCCAGCTGCTCGAAGAAAAAAGATCTGACTACAGATGAATTTATAGCTGATCTGATCAGTGATGTCGAGATAGATCTTTCAAAGATCAACAGAGAGGTCGTAGTTCAGACAGAGGCCGATAAAGCTCTTAAAAGCTATAAAGATGACTATGTTGAGCTTCAGAAGGATATCGATTCGCTGATAGAAAAATATCCGGATTCATATGATATGAAAGCTATAAAGATAAATATTCTGAGATCAACAAGACAGGATAAGGAATATGTTGATGAGCTTTATAAAAAAGACAGCCTTAAATCTCATAATCAATTCCTGTACGGAACCAGCCTTGAACCGTTTGCGGGCAAAGAGTATTTTGTAAAGATGATAAAGCAGAAAAAAGATGATCCGTTCGGATATCTGGGATTAGCTTTCGCGCACCTTTTCGCGAGAACAGAGGATATGCAGATACCGGCCAAGCTGGCATATCTGTCAATTTTAAAAGATCATACAATTGACGATTCATTCGAAGTGTTAAGCTATCTTTTCAGATCTTTAAACAGAACTGAAGACCTTGCGATGCTTAACGGTATTATGCTTGTTAAAGATCCTTCAAGTTTAAGTGCTTTCGAGAACCTTTTCTATTACTATTATGACAAGGATCAGAAGGATAAGGCGAAAGATCTTCTTGAAACTTATATGAAGAATAATCCATATATATTAAGTAACGCTAACATAGCAGAAAGGTATATGGATCTTGAAATCAATGATATTTCTGCGGATTATATTGCCCGTTCAAGAGCTGCAAACGAGACAGATCCGATGGTTGATTTTATTGATGCAAAGCTTAAAATCATGTCTGGAAATATTTCAGACGGTCTTCCGCTGCTTGAGAAATACTGCAGCGTAAACTCCGGTGACAGAAATCTGGTCTATAGAATTACCGATGATGTGTTTGTCGAAAAGCTTATTAATGAAAAAAAATACATTACTCTCCTGAAGAAAATCGAGGGTGATGCTCCGACAATCGGAGACAAATTGCCTGATCTTAAGGGTAAACAGCTTGACGGTTCTGATTTTAACGTCGCTGAATTCAGCGGAAAAGTATTTCTTATCGATTTTTGGGCGGAATGGTGCTCTCCCTGCAAAATGGAGATGCCGAATGTTATAGCCGTTTACAATGAGCTTAACCCGAAAGGATTCGAAATAATCGGTGTAAATCTTGATGAGATAAAAGAAAACGCACAGAAGTATGTTACAGATAATCAGATAAAATGGAAGCATATCTACAGCGGTCAGGGTTGGAAAGACGAAAATGTTTCCAGCTATAAAGTTCAGGGGATACCGGCTACATTTCTGATCGATAAAAAAGGTGTTATAAGATACAAGAACATACGTGGAAAGGAACTTTTGTCAGAAAAAGTATCAAAGCTTTTATCTGAATAATGAAAGGTTGCTGATTTTAACCGGCCGCTATAGCTTAGCTGGTAGAGCAATGCTTTCGTAAAGCAGAGGTCGAAGGTTCGAATCCTTTTAGCGGCACAGTTATTTTGATAAAATATTCTTTTATTAAATTATGGAATTCATTATATTACGCGCATAACAGACGGAGATATTAATATGTTTCTTTTTTCAGATTATAAAGCTTTTTCGAAAAACGGGATAAAAGATATTTTAATGGTCCTGACCGGTTCTATAATAATGGCTTCAGGTTATGTTTTTTTTGTAGTACCCTACAAAATAATTCCCGGAGGTGTTTACGGTATAGCTATAATCCTTCATCATACTCTGGGTCTGCCGACAGGAACGATGGGACTAATAATGAATATACCATTAATATATTGGGGAGTAAAAGAACTCGGACCCAAGTTCGGATGGCGAACAATATTGGGAATGACAGTGACTTCGGCTTTCATTGATCTGATAACTATAGTTTGGGGAGATAAACCTCTGATAGAAAATGAACTTCTGCTCTCCGCACTTTACGGTGGTGTTATGATAGGAGCAGGCCTTGCTTTTATTTTTAAAGCTAAAGCTACAACAGGAGGCTCCGATATTATAGCTCAGATAGCTTACAAGAAATCGAGAATGCCGATGGGACAACTATTGATCCTGATCGACAGCCTCGTTGTCGTTGTTGCAGTTCTGGTGTTCAGAGATATAAAACTTGCTCTTTATGCGATAATAACGATCTATACCACGGGTCAGGTAGTAGATTCTATTACGGGAGGAATGAATTACCGGAAAGGAGCTTTTATAGTATCTAAGAAGTACAATGAAATCGGAGATTTTATAATAAAGAAATTAAGAAGAGGAGCGACATATTTTCATAGTAGAGGAATTTATAAAAATGATGAGAAGGAAGTAATCTTCACTGCATTAACAAGAAGAGAACTGGCGGCTCTTCAAGAGAAGATAAGGCTAATAGATCCGGATGCGTTTATGACTATAATAGACATTCGAGATGTAAGGGGCGAAGGATTTAAACCTTTTGATGATGATTCAATTTAAAAATATCAGAGGCGTAAATGTCTGACAGGCTTATAAGAGGCATGGGTGGGAAGGAAGTAAGGTTCTTCATAGCGGACTGTACAGAATTGGTAAAAAAAGCTGCAAAGATACACAAACTTTCGCTGGCTAACACCCAAGTTCTGGGAAAACTTCTCTGTGCGGGTATTCTGTCAGGAGCGGATCTGAAATCGGTAAAAGATGTACTTACGATCAAAATCGATGGCGACGGTCCGTCGGGCAAAGCTATTGTTACTGTCAACAGCGGATCTCAGATCAAAGGACTGATCAGCAATCCTCAGGCTGATCCGGAAGGTTATGTCGAAGAAGTTAGATATATTGATAAGTTGATGCTTGGTAAAGCTTCGATCACTATTATAAAGGATATGGGTCTTAAAAATCCTTACTCCGGCCAGACTGAGATGGTGTACGGGAACATCGCTCAAGACCTAACCTATTACTATGCAACTTCTGAACAAACGCCTACTTCGATCGGACTTGGTGTCCTTATATTTCCAGACGGTAAGATCAGAAAGGCCGGAGGATTTATGGTTCAGGTAATGCCTGACTGCTCTGAAAACACGATAGCTCAGATCGAAACAAATTTAAGATCATTTCCGAATCTTACCGATGTGCTCGATATGGGGTATTCACTGGAGAAAATTATAAAGGAAATGATCCTGAAGGGTCTTGATGTGGAAATCTTCAACATGCCGGATCCGGTTTACAAATGCGGATGCAGCCGATCCAAAATGAAAAATGCAATAAAATTATTGAAAGAAAAAGAAATAAAAGAATCTTTAATAGATCCCGGTTACATAGAAGTAAACTGTCATTTCTGCAATAAATCCTACAGATTTTCAAAAGAAGATCTATCCTAATATCCAATTGACATTAAATATTTTCCAAATTCAAAAAAGAGTAATAATTCTTCTTTTTGTGATTTTACGCTTGCCGATAATTCAAAATATTAAAAAAATGAATATAAAATCAAAAAGATATAAAAAATATTAATAAATACTTGACAATGGAATAAAAAATGTTTATATTTCTTTTGGATGATCTAAAATGGAGGTGAAAAATGTTGTCCAGCCAAATATATCTGATTACCAAACTGCTTAACGAAGGAATTATAAGCGTTGACCAGGCTCGTGAGATGGCAGATGTAACAATAGAAAAAGAATTTATAAATAAAAATGTAAAAGAGATTCCTCAGAGGATTTTCGCTTATTAAAAAAGGAGGCGGCAATGAAAACGAAATTAATGGAATGTCCTGTTTGCAGTTCGCAACTTAAGGTTTCTGAATATTCATGCGATTCCTGCAAGACCAGGATAAAAGGCAGTTTTGAATGTAACGGAGAGTTTTCGGGTTTTGAAAAAGAGATACTGGATTTCATCAAAGTATTTATTTATGCAGAAGGGAGCATAAAGCAGGTTGAGAAACTGATGAACTGTTCTTATCCGAAGGTAAAGAACCTTCTAAAAAAGGCTAAAGCAGCTTTGGATATAGAAGACGAGGAAAATGATATTTCATCGGAAGTGATCGAAAAATTATCTAAGGGTGAAATATCAACGGAAGAAGCTATAAATAAACTTTCAAAAGGGAGGTAAAAAATGAAGTACGATCTGAATTCAAATCAAATATCTCTGCAGATCACTTTACTGAACAGCGATCTGGAGATTTCAGGAAGCGAAAGGAATGACCTTGAAATCGATTTTTCTGATCTGAGAAAAAATGCGGCGGATGAGATATTCGATATTTCTTTTGAGGATAGTATCCTTAAGCTGTCTCAGAAGAGCAAAAAACTTTCACAGTTCATAAACGGGGAAGATTATCCGGTACGAGTCTTATTGCCTAAAACCATAGTTGCAGATGTTAAATTAAACGAAATAAGCGGTGATGTAAAAATTTCGGGCATCGAAGCTTTAAAGGGTGAAGTTAATACAAAAAGCGGTGACATAAGTATTAATGAGATCGCAGATTCTGAAGCAAACATTTCAAGCATAAGCGGTGACATTTACATAAGCGCTAAAAAGGGATCGCTGATATGCTCGTCAGTTTCAGGTGATATTAAAGCCGATGAAATAGAATGTTCAAAAGTAAAAATAAAAAGCGTATCAGGAGATATAAACCTTGATTGCAGTTTCAGTCTGATTGATGATGCTGTTTTAGGAACGGTTTCAGGGGATATCGCAGTGAACTTTAAAAAATATTCAGGTGATAACAGCATTACTTTCAAGAGCATTTCCGGCAATATCGAATTAACCGGAAGCAAGCCTGCCGAAGAAAAGATCTACATATCGAATGTAAAAGGCGATTTTTCGAATTTCAACCAATTCGATAAAATATTCAAAGGATCGTTCGGATCGGTATTCAAAAATCTCAAAGACCACATTAAAAATGTTTCCGATGAGAGCAGTACGTCTGAAATTAGAGAAACAAAGGATAATAACATTCAATCGATTTTAGAAATGGTCGCCCATGATAAAATTACAGTAGAAGAAGCAGAAAAACTTATAAAAGCAATAAAATAAGGATCGATGCCATGATAGCTTTACTGCTTATATTAACAATTCCTCTTTATTATGTTTTCAAAGGGATTATCGTAAAAGAAACAAAAGCTCTTACGATCGTAACATTAATAATATTTGCATTGAACATTTTGATAGTATTTTACATGAATTTCAGCTGGTTCAAAATAGCCGTTATAGCTTATCTGGTATATACATTTGCTGATTATTTATGCTTGATTTTCTTTAAAAGAGTAATTCTTGAAGTTCCTTTTATGAGCAGGATAAGTATAATAAGCGAAGAGGCGATAATAAACTACTCTTTATTCAGACCCGCAATACTAATACCTGTAAATGTATTTCTATTTTTTAAGAAATACCCTAGGATCGGATTAAATGATCAGATAGGAGTGAGCGTCAAATCAAAAGACGGTACAAAGATAAATATAAAACTGTAAAAAAAAGGAGAGAAAAATGACTAACGAAAAAGAAAAAAAACAAATACTTGTTATGCTTGAACAGGGAAAGATCACTGCAGAGCAGGCTGAAAAACTTCTTAGAGCAGTTGATGTTCCCGAAAGCGAAAGTGAACCAAAGAGATCTGAACCGGCAAAAAGCGTTGAGAAAATCAATATGGGAGGGATAAAGATCAAGGGTAAATTCAAAGTGGAAGTCGAAAGCGCTGACGGGGATAATGTTATGATAACATTGCCTCTGATGCTCGCTAAGCTTGCTTTTAATATGATGCCTGCTCAAAAGCTTAATGAGATCAAGTCCAACGGAATCGATATTGAACAGATCGTCAACAACATCGAAGAATTCATCGATATGGTCGATGAGGATATCGTAAATGTTGAAAGCGCGAACGGAGACAAAGTCAGGATATACATCGAGAAGTAGGTACGTATTTTATATATAGAACAGCCGCATTATTGCGGCTGTTCTATTTTATTTGTCTTTAATTTGTAAGTTTTTCAAGTATGTTTTCATTTACTATCTGTCTGGCGTCTCTTGAATCAACAGAAGAAATTAATTCTTTATCAAGAAAATCTCCAAGAATGTCTTCTATGAGATCAACTTTTGCGTTTATCAGATCTCTGAATACCTTTTGGTGTATTTTAAAAATTTTTTCGTGGTCAAGTAGGATTTCCTCAGAAAGTCTTTTATCGCCCGAAAGGTAATCTAATATGGTTTTATTGTGATCCGTAAATTTACTGAAATAATCCAATCTTTGTTTATCCAGCTTTTTCAGTTCCGACAGGTCTTCTGAATATTTTATCTTAAGAAGCAGTTCAGTTTCTTTATCAAAGATTTTTTTTGTTTCTTCATAAAGGTATTCCGCTACTTCAGTCTGATTATTCAGACGGGCTACTTCAAGAGCGGTTAGACCTCTGCTGTTGGTTGACAGCACGGAGATCCCACCCTCGATAAGCGATTTAACC
The DNA here is from genome assembly GCA_937873545.1 of uncultured bacterium. GTDB lineage: Bacteria > UBA4055 > UBA4055 > UBA4055 > UBA4055 > UBA12480. The sequence continues at coordinate 12,066 of CALMWI010000051.1, forward strand.
TCTTCAACATCTCCATTCTTTATCGCATCAAACAGCTTTTCGTCATCTGAAGAGCACGAATTGAACGAAATCAGTGCTGCACCGGCGAAAAGAAAAAAAATTAATCTTCTAATTATAGTTTTCAACGAACGACCTTAATGTTCAGATAAGTTTTCTTTCCCTTTTTAAGCTCAATTATATCTTTGCTGAAATCTGAAGCTGAAACAGTTTTCGCGACATCTTCAATTTTTACCCCATTCATAGTCAAACCACCCTGAAGGATCATCCTTTTAGCCTCGCTTTTTGAGTCGAACAATCCTGCATTTACACAGATATCCGCAAGTAATTTTCCGTTCAGCAGATTTATATTCATAGTTATTTCCGGAGCTCCGTCAGCGGAGCCTTTTCTGAAAAGATTCAAAGCCGCTTCTTTTGCTTTTAATGCCTCTGTTTCTCCGTGGAGTATTTTTGTGGCCTCATAAGCAAGAATTTCTTTTGCTTCATTCAGCTCTTCGCCCTTCATAGATGAGTATCTTTCAATTTCCGAGATAGGAAGGAAAGTATAAATCTTCATAAACCTGACCACATCATCGTCTGTAGTATTTCTCCAATATTGAAAATATTCAAAGGGACTTGTCATCTCGGCATCAAGCCAAATTGCTCCTCCTTCGGACTTACCCATTTTTTTTCCGTCTGACCTGGTAAGCAAAGGATTGGTCATGCCGAAAACTTCCCTTCCTTCGATCCTGCGCACAAGCTCAACCCCTGCTATTATGTTCGACCATTGGTCATCTCCGCCTATCTCAAGAGTACACTCGTATTTTTTATATAGAGTGAAATAATCGTATGCCTGAAGTATCATATAGTTGAATTCGAGAAAGGACAGTCCTTTTTCCATTCTGATTTTAAAACAATCGGCATTAAGCATTCTGTTCACCGTGAAATGCGGACCTATCTTCCGTATGAAATCAATATAGTTTTCAAAGCCCAGCCAGTCATAATTATTAACTAGAAGTGCTTTTTCTTCTGAAAAATCAATAAATCTGGAAAGTTGAGCCTGAATTCCGCGCATGTTTTCCTGAATTTTTTCCTCAGTGAGCATTTCACGCATACTGTCCCTTCCGCTCGGGTCTCCGATCAAAGCTGTTCCTCCGCCGACTACACAGATAGGTCTGTGTCCGGCTGTCTGCATACGAGCCAGGATCATGATAGGTATAAGGTGTCCGACATGAAGTGATGATTTTGTGGGATCAAAACCGGCGTAAACACTTAAAGAAGGACCGTTAAGGATCGATTTCAATCTTTCGAGTTCGATCGTTGACTGTTTTACAAGGCCTCTTGAATCAAGTTCTTCAAACAGTTGTGTCATGGGATCTCCGTAATTAGATTACTTTTATTTTCCGCGATAAATATAATGCTGCGGTTTAATTTTTACAAGAACTAAAATTTCTCGGAACAGAAGAAGTTTTAAATTGCCTAAAATACATGTTTTACATATATTTACGCGGGTTTAATAAAATCAGGTAAGGTGTGACGAAATGGAAAAAGCGGAAAGAAAAGATGGAATGGGTTCGAATTTTATTAAAACATTTATTGAAGAGGACCTGAAAAACAAAAGATTCGATCGCGTTCACACTAGGTTTCCTCCTGAACCGAACGGTTACCTACACATCGGGCATGCTAAAGCAATAACGATCAGTTATGAAACAGCCAAAGAGTTCGGCGGCCTGTATAATTTAAGATTCGACGATACAAATCCTGTTAAGGAGGATACAGAGTACGAGGAAGCTATAAAAAGAGATATTAAATGGCTGGGATATGATTGGGAAGACAGGCTGTATTATGCTTCGGATTATTTTGACCTGCTGTTTGAATATGCATTGAAACTTATAAATAAAGGGCTTGCCTATGTGTGTGACCTGTCACAGGACGAGATTAGAGAATATAGAGGATCTCTGACCGAGCCGGGCAAAGAAAGTCCCTACAGAAACAGATCTATCGAAGAAAATTTGGATTTATTCATCAGAATGAAGAACGGCGAGTATGAAGAAGGTTCTAAAGTCTTAAGAGCTAAAATAGATATGTCAAGCCCGAATATAAATTTGAGAGATCCTGTGATGTACCGTATTCTAAAGAAAAGCCACCACAGATCGGGAGACAAATGGGTAATATATCCATCTTATGATTTTACGCACGGCCAATCGGATTCGCTAGAAAGAATAACTCATTCTTTATGCGATATTTCATTTGAAAACCACAGGCCTTTGTATGAATGGTTCATGGAAAAACTTGATATTTTCAGATCAAGGCAAATCGAGTTTGCAAGGTTGAATCTGACTTACACTATTACGAGTAAAAGATTCCTGAAACAGCTTGTTGATCAGAAAATAGTAGAAGGATGGGACGACCCGAGAATGCCTACTCTGATCGGGCTCAGAAGAAGGGGCGTACCTCCGGAAGCGATAATTGAATTCATGAAGAGTGTCGGGGTCAGCAAAAAAGAAAATGTGATAGATATTGCGAATTTTGAATACTGCATCAGGGAAAATCTTAAAAGGACCAGTCCGCATGTTATGGCCGTTCTTGACCCTGTAAAATTGACGTTAATTAATTACCCTGAAAACGGGTCTGAGTATATGGAAATGGACTCCTTACCAAATTTACCGGATGAAAATAAAAGGAACATAGCTTTCAGCAAAAATCTTTTCGTTGAAAGGAACGATTATTCAGATACTGACGATCCCTCATTCTACAGGCTGTCTCCGGGAAAATATGTAAAACTGAGAAAAGCATATATAATCAAGTGCTTATCCGCAATAAAAGATCTGAACGGAAATGTAAATGAGATCTTGTGCGAGTACATTCCCGATACTAAAACCGGAACTGAATGCAACGGGAAGAAAATTAAAGGAATAATTCACTGGGTTTCTCAATCGGATTCAGCTGAATGCACCGTAAGATTATATGACAGACTGTTTACCGTCGAAAATCCGCTCGACGCAAAAGACAAGGACTTTACGGAACTTATCAACTATGATTCCATGAAAATCCTTACTAATTGCAGGATCGAGAAATATGCTCTCGGCGCGAACAGCGAAGACAGATTTCAGTTTGAAAGAAACGGTTATTTTTGCGTTGATATGAAAGACTCTAACGAAAAAGAACTTGTTTTCAATAGAACTTTGGCTCTCAGGTAGAGTAAAAGCAAAGCTTGATTAGAGTATTTTCTTGTTGATATTTATAAATGAGGTAACTATATTATGAGAGTTTTAAATTAAGAAAAAAGTTAGGGAGAAACAACAAATGAACAAATTTAACATCTTACTTTTACTTGCGCTGCTGATACTTACTTCATGCAAACAAAAGGATATTTCACAACTCGTTCTGGCAGAATTTAAGGCAGGAAAGATTTCGGTTGAGGATTTTGAGAAATCAATTCTTGAAAACAAGTATAACGACGATCTTGAAAAAGCCTATCAGAGTTCATTCGAGGATCGGAGAAGCTATCTAAGAGAAATGATTTACAGGGAGCTTATCTATGATCTGGCAGAAAAGAACTTCATAGATACTATAAAGACAGTCAAAGAGGAATATACAAAAAAACTTTTTTCTCAGGCTATAGTAAACGGTTTCGTTATAGACAGCATAAGCAGCAAGATTTATTCAAATGAAGAGATCAGAAAAACATATGAAAACAAAAAAATAAAATACTTTCCTAAGCATATTCTGATAGATATCAGCAAGCACAAAGAAGCTCCTGCAAAAGCGAAGATAGATTCGGTTTATCAGAAATTAAAAAATGGCGAGAAGTTTGAAGAGCTTGCTAAGAAATACTCAGATGACGTAAAAACAGGCGTAAGCGGCGGTGAGCTGGGTTGGGTTTTCTCTTATGAGATGGTGAAAGAATTTGAGGATCAGGTATTGAAAATGAAAGACGGAGAGTATTCGGAACCTTTCAAATCACAGTACGGATATCATATATTATATCTTTCAGGCTCTAAGAAGAATGAAGCGTTGAAGAGCTTTGAAAAGGAAGAATCTGCGATAAGAAACGATCTTAATAAAAAATATTCCGTAAAATTTAATGAGACAGTTTTAAAACTTATCGAAGATCTTATGTTCAGGTATGAAGTTAAAATCGACTCCGCCAATATCAAGCAGTTTATAAAGCAGACAAAAAACTACGCAGAAAAAGTAAAAAATGACGATAAAGCTGATCCTTTAGATCTTTTTACAGAGCCTGAGAAAAAAGCTCTTTTTTCAGAATTCGACGGTATAAAGATAGATGCGAATAAAGTTATAGCCACGCTTAAAACATTCCCGAAAGATAAAAGACCGGAACTCGACGGTTATAATGACATACGGATGTTCGTTATTGAGAAGATAAGAAATAACCTTCTCGAAAGAAGAGTTAACGAGCTCGGATACACTAAA
>CALMWI010000052.1 GCA_937873545.1 uncultured bacterium
TAAATGTATTAGATTGTATAAATGAAGATTTTTAAATGGAATTCAGAAAAAAATGCTCAGCTTTCAAAGGAAAGAGGGATAACTTTTGAAGAGATAGTTCAGAAGATCGCGTCAGGTTCGAAGGTTATTGAAACAAACCATCCGAATCAGATAAAATATCCAGATCAGAAGATACTTATTGTTGATGTTGACGGTTACGCTTATCTTGTGCCGTGCGTGATTACTGAAGAAGAATGTTTTCTCAAAACTATTATACCGAGCCGGAAGGCTACAAAGAAATATCTCGGAGGTAAAAATGAAAAAGAATGATAAAAAAATAAAACTGGATGGTTATGAATACGAAGTTCTCGAAGCTTATGAAAATGGTAAACTTATGGTTTCGGATGCTTCTGCCGATTATCAGGCAACAGCAGAAAATACTCTTAAAAAGAATAGAAATATTAATATCAGAATATCTGAGAATGATCTGGCGGCACTGCAGAGAAAAGCTGCCCGTGAGGGCATTCCATACCAGACGCTCATCGGAAGTATTCTGCATAAATATGTCAGCGGATTTCTGAAAGAGGCTTTTGAATAGGATGCGCAAAAAAAATATGATATAAAAGGAAAGTTATGAAGAAGAATGTTTATGTTGTTTTAGCTTTGTTAGGTCTCATGTTGATGCTTAACGCTCAGTCAGATGCCGGCCAGGTTGAGGAATCGTTTGATTTTACAAGAGGAGATGCCGTTTATTCAGGCACATTCTCAAAGCCTGCCGGTGAAGGTAAATTCCCGGTCGTGATCATGGTCAGCGGAATGGGCCCGCAGAACAGGGACTGGTCATTCGGAAAAAATTACAAGCTCGCAAAGATATTTGCGGATCATTTGAATAAGAACGGAATAGCCGTTTACCGCTACGATGACAGAGGTTTCGGCAAATCCACAGGAGTATCGGAGACTTTGACGAGCTTCGATGATCTTGCAGAAGATGTATATTCTGCGGTGACTGCGCTCAGAGCAAGAAAGGATGTGGGCAGGATCGGACTCTTAGGGCACAGCTTAGGCGGAATACTTTCGATCATGGCGGTTTCAAAACACAGCGACATTGATTTTATTATCACGCTGTCAGGGTCTTATCAGACCGGCGGCGATATAATGATGGAACAGGCTTCTACGCTTAAAAGATGGAAAACTTCTGCGGATATGACAGATGAACAGGTGATCGCGAACGGCGAAAAATTCGTGAAGAACTGGATCTCTTATTCTAACGGCGGTGACGGGCTTGAAACGATGAAGCAGATATTAAGCGATCTTGTACATTATCAGATCAAAAAATTACCGCCTGAAAAGCTGGCTGAGAATCTGAAAAATTTTAAAGATGAAGAGGAAATGTTTACAAAGAACTTTGACGATGTTGTTGCATATTATACATCTCCGCATCAAAGATCATTCGCCGTATATGATCCCGTTGCCGATTTTAAAAAAATTTCATGCCCGATACTTGTATTATTCGGTCAGAATGACAAGCATGTTGTGGTAAAATCCAACCTGCCCAGAATAGCGCAGGTTTTACCTGAAGCCGCTGTTACAGACCTCACGATAAAAATAATTCCCGAAGTTGACCACGGATATACGACACCCGAACTTCTAAAGGAAGGTAAGATCGGCGCCGG
>CALMWI010000053.1 GCA_937873545.1 uncultured bacterium
TCAGTCTGCTAACTTTTACTGCCGCAGAATTCTTTCTTATCGCAAGATGGAGTTCTATTTTTTTTCTGAAGAGAATTGTCTGATCGGCGAATAGCTTGATGTCAAGATCAAATTCGTTAATAAACTCAACATCTTTCACTGACTTTCTGACTTCCCCGATCCTGTCGAGGAGATTATTCAACATAAGTACCGACTGATCGGCAAAACATTTTCCCGAAAAAGGATTGTCATGGAAGAGAAGTTTCGTTACATATTCCGGTTTATTTCTAACGCATTCAGAATTCAGATAATCGGCATAATGCACTTCATCTAAGCATTTGATTATCTTGTTTATTTCGTCTTTTACACAATATTTTTCGACTAAATCGCCATTAAGCACTTTAAATGCCGTATTAAATAAATTTTCAGTAATTGAAAAAGGATGAATGTGTCCTGCGTCTCCCCAATCGGTTATCATGAAACCGAAAGCGTTTAAGCTATCCGCTCTTTCCTTCATCAGTTTAAAATTCCTTACTGCATAATCATAACGGGGAAAGAAACTCTTCCATGTGTTCGTTCCCGGACAGACAAGTATTTTCGCATCAATATTTTTATAACTTTCAGGCATTTCCTTAAAGTCGTAATTCCAATAGCATACGACAGTGTCAGAACCAAGTTTTTTCATCACTTCGGGATTTTTGTCTATCATATCACCCCATAGAACGATCTTCCTGTCATATTTAGCAGCTATTTCCTTCAGCTTCAGAATGTGATTTAAGAAAAGCTCATCTTTCGAGATATACTGCAGCAGAGGTGCGCTTTTTCCCGTAGCCATATCATAGACCTCATCTCCCCCGATGTGGATATATTCGGAATTGAAAACCTGGGAAGCTCTCATATAAAGGTCATCTATAAGCTCATAAGTCTGATCGGAAACCGACACTGACCATTTATCATCCGATTCTGCAAGATTGACATACTCGTCCCATTTAAGTATGTGGAACATATGTCCGAAAGACTGGATCAAAGGCACGAGTGCAAGATTTATCCCGTCAGCAAAATCAGACATCTCTTTAAATTCCATCATCTCGAACCCGTCAGATTCAAATCCTATCATAGGATGTTCAGGGATCTTGAAAGTGTGTTCGATATTAAAAAAAACAGTGTCGTAACCTGTGTCAGATATGTTCTTGAGCATCAGTTTCATGCGCTCTTTAGTAGGCACACGGAACCTTGATATGTCGATCATGCAGGCTTTCATTTTAAAATCGGTCATAACCACTCCGTCAAATTTAAATTGAAAGTTAAGCTTATTAATCCGCATTTTCAATCAAATAACGAACATTTGACAATTATAGCCGATTTCGTTAAATTGGAGAAGAAAAAATTATCTGAGGTTATTTTATGGGTAAATATTTAATATTTGTTATATCGCTTGCGTTAATAATAAATTCGTGCTCGACAACGGGCAGAAAAGCCGGAAATCTATCTGAAGCGATGGAAAAAGCGTCGGACGATCATCAGGGCGATAGAAAGATCGAAGCTTTAGAAGAAGTTGAGCCTGAAGAAGAAAAGGAAGAGGGATTCATTCAGTTCTCTGACTCTGATGATCAGACACAAACAGAATTGAAGCCTTTGAACGATCTTTGGCTCGGGGTGCAATTCGGAACAGGCGTATTGAGCACTGAAAGCTTTTACGGGATCTCCACTTTTTCTTTGACCGGAAACCAGTTTTTCGGAGAAAGAAAAGCATTCGGATTCGAGATCGGAGCAGGATTCTCTCCTCTTCAGACCACAGAGACAGCGGAGTTCGATCCTGCAGATGATGAGATAGTGCAGGCTCTTGACGGAGGTATATTCACGCTGTACGGCGGGTTCGATCTTAAATATTACCTGACTCCAAAGAAAACCTTTATGGGTAATTATTATTCCGCAGGCATAAAAATTCAGTCAATGTTCTGGTCGTATAAAAATCAGCTCGTCATCGAAGAATATGACGATTACGGAAATTATACCGGTACAGATATCATTAAGAATGACCAGCTGTGGGGGTTTGACATAAACTGCGCGGCGGCTTTGAATTATATTCAGCTCAAACACTTGATATTAGGCATAGAATTCAACCCGGGAATAATAATATGGGGTCTTGAAACTTATCAGGGATTCTCAAACGATGTATTCCTGCCATTTTTATATTTCAAGACAAATTTTAATTTTATGGTGAAATAAAAAAGACAAAAACTTTTTATTCCCAGATCTTCACTTCAAAAAAATTGTCTGAATCGGCTGATCCGCGGTACATTCCTTTGGAATTATATGCGTATGCGTGATTCCCGAATTTATCAACGGCTATCATTCCGCCTGTATCAGGTTTTAATGTTTTTGAAATGAATTCTTCGACAGCTTTGTCCAGACTGAAATTCTTATATTTCATTAACGCATGAATTTCATGGCAGGCGACCGTTCTGATAAACTCCTCGCCTGTGCCTGTGCATGATACCGCACAGGTTTCGTTATCGGCAAAAGTACCCGCGCCGATGATGGGCGTGTCCCCGATTCTGCCGTATTTCTTGTTCGTCATTCCGCCGGTTGAAGTGGCAGATGCAAGATTTCCATAAATATCCTTAGCCACGCATCCGACCGTTCCCTTCGCCGAATTTGTAAGGTCTGATGAATGGTCTAGAGCCGTCTCGCCTTTTGCTTTCATTTTCAACCACTGATCGTATCTTTTCTGAGTGAAAAAATATGAACGCCTGACGAACTTCACACCATGTTCCTTCGCGAATATTTCAGCTCCGTTACCGCATAATAGTATATGAGGGCTGTTCTCCATGACGATTCTGGCTAAACTTATCGGGTTCTTTATTCTGGTCACGCATGTTACAGCACCGCAGGATCTGTCGCGCCCGTCCATGATCGCGGCATCAAGCTCATTTTTGCCTTCGCTGTTGAATACTGCACCTTTTCCCGCATTAAATAGCGGACAATCCTCGAACTTGTTCACAGTAAGTTCAACGACATCTAAAGCTGTTCTACCTTTTTTAAGAAGTCCTGTACCATATTTTAGAAATTCTGTAAGTTCGGAAAGATATTCCTTTTTATCACTTTCAGGCACATTTTTTGGTATCGCACCAGCTCCTCCGTGAATGGCTATCGAATATTTTTTTATTTTGCTCATAAACTACCCTCTTTAAGTTTACTTCTAATATAATAATGAAAAAATAGAATTCAAATCATTGATTTTAAATAGATTAATTGCTACATTATCAAAAAAAGCGGAATTATGTATGGATGTGGAGTTTTCAATAGTAAAAGAAGCTGACCCGAAAGAAATAAAAGAGCTCTTCGTAGAAGGCGGATGGTGGAATAGTGAGAACGATAAAAACGAATTCTTCGTTGAGTCGCTGATAAAAAGCACTTTCCTTTTCGCTGTAGCTAAATCCGAAGGGCGGATCGTAGGAATGGGCAGAGTCTTGAGCGAAGGCATTAGCGATGCCTATATTCAGGATGTAGTCGTTTTAAAAGACTTCAGAAAGCAAGGCATTGGAGGAGGTATTATCAGGCTGCTGTTAAAAGAGCTTTTAGCGAGAAAGATAAGCTGGATAGGACTTATCTCCGTTCCGGGTGCGGAAAGTTTTTATAAAGAGATCGGATTCGAAGTGATGCAGGATTATACGCCCTTCATTTATAAGAAAAAGGATGTGACTTGAACATAAATAAACTTGAACTCTCAAAATTTAAGAATATTGAAGCCGGCGATATTGATACAATAAAATCTTATCTGAATAGATTTAGATACGAAACCTGCGACTATAATATCGTGAACCTGTTTTCTTGGGGTCACTTCCTGAATGTTAAATGGGGAATGTACAAAGCCAGGATACTCTTCTTTAATTTTACGTCAGGATTCATGCTTTATCCGCTTGGCGAACCGTTTACAGCTTCGGAAATATTAGAATTGTCCGATCTTATAAAAAATGACGGATACCCGGGTAATTTCGTTTCGGTTCCAGAAGAATATCTTGATGAAAATAAAGACATAATTGATCATTTTTACCCTGTTTACGATGACGGCAATTCCGACTACCTTTATAAAACAGAAGACCTTGCTTTACTTTGCGGTAAAAAGCTTCAGAAGAAAAAGAACCTTATCTCTCAGTTCAAGCGAAGCTACAACCCGTATAAAACCGTAAAATTCACAGAAGATCATATTGATATGTGTCTCGATCTGTCCGTAAAATGGTGCAGGGATCAGAATGACATCTGCGATGAAGAGAGAAAACTTGAACTGAATGTACTAGAACTGGCTGTCAGAAACCATAAAATTCTTGGTCTGGAAGGAATACTGTTATTTGTAAATGACAAGCTTGCCGCTTTTGCTTTTTACAGTGATTTAAAGCACGATACGGCTGATATTCATTTTGAAAAATACGATCCTGAATTAAAAGGCGCAGGCCAGATAATTAATCAGGAAACTGCTGTTTGCCTTAAAGACCGTTATGCTCTCATTAACAGAGAGCAGGATATGGGCAAAGAGGGATTGAGGAAGGCTAAATTATCTTATGCGCCCGA
>CALMWI010000054.1 GCA_937873545.1 uncultured bacterium
GATTATTAGTGCTTTAGTTGTTTTCATGTTACTCTCCTTTTTTTTGGTTGTTCGCTTTGATTTCAACTGTTACAAATTTAACAAATAAAAAGTTCCAAGTCAAGTGTTTTCTTTATTTTTTTTTTACAACTAAGATACTTAGCAACTTTGCTATATATAACTTTTATTATTTTTTGCTTGATTTCCTGAATATAATTTATTATGTTGCTAATAACAACCACGGAGGTTATTATGAAAGTGCAGACTATTCTTGATCAGAAAAGCAAAGAGATCTTTTCAGCCGATCCCGAAACGACTCTATGTCAGGCAATGGACATGATGCTTGAAAAGAATGTCACGGCTTTAATTGTTATGAAAAATAAAGATCTTGAAGGTATTATTTCCCAGAGAGATGTAATGCGTATCTGCCATGTTTCCGCCAACAGTCCTAAAGAATTGAAGGTCAGGGACTTTATGACAAGATCTGAACTGCTTTATACCTGTGGACCTGACGACACAATTGAAAAACTGATGGACACAATGACCGACAAAAAGATCAAACACATTCCGGTTTTAAAAGATAACAAACTGATAGGTGTAATATCGATTGGCGATATCGTAAAAAATCTGCTTGACGCTGCAAAATCCGACAATAAGCTTCTTAATGATTATATTTCCGGAAATTATCCCTCATAAATTCCGTGCTCCAAGTTCAGTCTGCGGCTTAAATTCATTATCGTTTTTAAGCCGTATTCTTTTTTCGAATTTATCGAGTTGTCCTTTCTTTCGTAAAAATAATAAGCATAGTTACCCACAGCCTGCATTACTCTCAGGCAGGCGAACAGATCGATACCGGATTTAAAACTTTCAATATCGCAGTCAACATGACGCGAGGAAGTAAAATATGTTTTCGCCACATCATCTTCCATACCTTCATATTTTACCGTGCCTGAACTGTAAATGAACGATGCGAGATCATAATAAAAAGAACCTTTTCTTCCCGACTGAAAATCAATAAAATAAAGCTCTCCGTCTTTTAACATTATATTTCTGGTCTGGAAATCCCTGTACATGAAATATTTTTTTTCATATAGATCCGCTGATGAAATAATCTGATCTTTGAACATCCGGAATTTAACCGGATCGTAATGTTTATAAAATCTTTTGAGGAAAAATTCTTCGAACCGCTCTATGTCTTTCTCCATATTATCTCTTGAGAATGCTGAACCCTGATAGCATATGGAAAAATCTATCTTATCGTACAGTTTCGTCTGGATCACAGGCAGTTTCTCGATGACCCTTCCGTACATCTCTTTCACTGCTTCAAAACTATCTGATCTGATCATCTCATCGCAAAAAGATTTAACCGTTACATCGCCGAGATCCTCTAAAAGATATGTACCTCGGTCAACAGATACGGCAATAAATGCCGGAACCCTGAATCCGTTCTGCTCAAATGTGTTTCTGAAGCTTAGAAAAGCTTCGTTCTCAGAAATATCCGGACCCGATACGGCTATCACCGACCCTTTCTTGTGTTTCACTCTATAGATTTTCCGCAGGGAGTAATCTCCTTTCAGATTTATTATCTCAGGGTCAGACAGCCCTGCTTTGCTGCATAGATCTAAAATATTCTTCATCAGAAAAGCTTCTTTAATGTATCATTCTTAACATTGATATACAAAATATTTTCGGTTCCATCATCTTTTCCTACCGAAGATGATATACCCGCACCCTGAATGAAAATTATCTTTTCGTCATCACGAAGGCAGAGCAGATGGTCTCTCAGCACTGGCGGTATTTTTTTATCACTGAGAACTTTGCTTATCTTCTCGGCTTTTTTCTTACCGAAAGGGATGAATTTATCATTTACGCTTATCTTATCCATGCATATGTTTCCTTTCACTTTTGAAACATCAAAGAAAAATTCCGATCTTCTGTTTTCGCTCAGTCCGATCTTTGCATTATTACAAAATACCTTTTTATTTATTATAATAATATTGTTGCCGTGTGTCGATACTGAATAATCCTCCGTCTGAAAAGTAGAGCCTGAACCCTTCTGAATAACATCTTTTATTATAGCGGTTTTGATCCTGTCGGGACTGTAGGTGCACCCTGTGCTTTTGAATGCTTTTTGAAGAACCGCGGTTCTCAGAACCGGTTCAAGATCGTTAAACCGTTTGTGATCGACAACTGAAAATCCGGCTGAACTGCGCACGATTTTTGAAAATGTTTTTTCTGAGATTTTATTTATAAAATCTCTGGCTTCCGTAAGAGATCTGGAAAATCCGTTAAGCGAATTCTTGATATCTCTGTTAAGTTCTTTTTCTATCATCGGGAATATCACATTTCTGATCCTGTTCCTCGAAAATTCCGTTTTTATGTTTGACGAATCTTCTACAAATCCGATGTTATTTCTTCTGGCATAATCCGAAATCTCAGATCTTGTAAATTCCAGAAGAGGTCTGATAAAAGCTCCTCTTATCTTTTTTATTCCGCAGGCTCCTTCCAGTCCGGCTCCGCGCATTATATTAAAAAAAACCGTTTCGGCATTATCATCCGAATGATGCCCCTGAGCGATAAAATCGAATTTTCTGGCTATCATTTCATAATCCGAATACCTGAGTTCTCTTGCCGCCGTCTCAATTGTAAGTCCTTTTCTTTCGGCATGACTTAAAACATCCAGGCTGATTACGATTATGTCTATGCCGTATCCTGCGCATATTTTTTTTACAAATCTTTCCTCAGAGACCGATTCTTTGCCTCTGAGATTGTGATTGAAGTATAACGCAACCGGCCTCGAGATCAACCCTTCTCCAAATAATTTTACGGTCAGATCGAGAAGCACCCCGGAATCGGTTCCGCCGCTGTATGAAACCGCGATCCTTATGTTTTTATTGTAAGGATCCATACTCTGAATAAATTTCTTGTAAGAATTATACATTATCGCCCGAATACAAGTTTTCCTTTTTTTATCACGGTATCTCCGCTGAATCTGGCTCTGAGAATATAAATGTAAACTCCGTTGGCCGGAATATCACCGTCATCGTCTTTCCCGTCCCAGAAACACTGCTGATAATTTGCTGCGGGATTAACCATTGTATCCCCGATGACCTTAACCTTTCTGCCGTTTACAGTATATACAGTTATCGTATAAGATTCAAGATCGGCCTGTGAATCCACCGCGAAACCGAATGTCGTTCCTTTTTTCCTTATAGGGTTAGGATAGTTGAGAAGGTTGCCTATACGCGCGCTGGAGTTGTCGCTCTCCTGTACTACTTCAAAGGACTCTGCTTTTTCGCTGTAATTATTGAAAGCATCCCAGGCAGAGATTTTAATGTTATGCTTACCGGATTCCAGAGCCGCGGGTTGATAAGATGTGTGCCCCTTTTGATAACTGTCTGTGTCGTAAACAAAATAAGGTGTTACATCTGTTATTTCTCCGTCAATTTCCATAATTATTTTATGACCTATACCCCCGGAAGTGTTGATGCCGTTCGCGTCTGATATCTCTGCGAAAATGACAGGATTCTGCCCTATCGGATCGCCTGCAATATAATTAAGGCTGTTATAACATATTTTTATCTCGGGCGGAATTGTGTCGTTAATAGTTATTACAGCGTCCCCTCTGATAGATACGCTGTTTATTGAGCCTGAAAATTCATCGCCCGATAAATTATACCCGTAGAAAAGAACTTTCCCTTTGTTATCTCCGTAGTTCAGGTCTTTTGGAAGAATAAATTCAGCAGTAGAATTTCCGTTTGATATCGTTGAATTGGCAGAAAGAATAGCTTTTCCGGGAAGAGAATAAAGAATACTGTCGGTTCCCTGATCCCACCTTTCCGTATTGAAATAAGCCCTGCGGACTTCAGAGTCGATTATCGTAGTATTCAGATATCCGTCAGTGTCTGTGATATCCGGTGCCAGAGATGTGTTGATGCTGGAGACAATCGAATCCAGTACAAGGGTGTTAAGCTCAACTGACGGGTCTGATTCTACAATGGCTTTATCGTTAAAGAACATAAGAGCCGGATCTCCGATAAGCATATAACAGCTCGAATTAGAAACAGGATAATTGTTCTTACCGGTCTTTAAAGCTTTACCGATAGTCAGCTTGTTGACAGGATCGAAAAACTCCGCTTCGAATATCTCCCCGACAAATCCTTCGTTGGATCCCGAATATACAGGACCTACGCTGTTAATAAGCCCTATACTTCCCTTATTTGGGCTTATGAGCATCTGTTCCGCCAGATATTTAACTTCAGGGTCGTTAAACACACCGAATGAACATGTCGCGCCTATCATAAAAAAATACTTCTCATAATTATTCACATTGGCAAAAGATGAAGCCGTAAAAAGTCTTTCGTGGGCAAGCTGCATCGGAGCTCCGTGCCCGACATAACAGAAGACATTGAATCCGCTCTGAAGTTTTCTGGACAGCTCCTCCTGTGCTGAAGGCTTAAGATACAATCCTGTAGCTGATGAAAATTCGAACGGGAATTCCGTCGAATAGAGTTTCTCACTGTAATAATATCCAGGTATTTTTGTATAGATCCTGCTCTCAGTATTCTCGATATGCTCAGTTTCGTACCATCTGTCATAATCAGGATTCCTCTCGTCGTCAGCGACCAGAAGTATCTTCGACTTTTTTATTCCCGGGTTGTTATTGTTGATATATGAGACTGTTTTGGATACGACGTTTCTCAACTCGGTCAAACTGCTCACCGTGAACCTTCCTAAAGCTATATGTTGCGCAGGAAATGTCGAATACAGGTTTGCGTAAAAGTCATCTGATCCTCTTCCGGTATTAGCGCTGTATGCCGGATCAGAAGTATAGATGAAATTCTTTTCGGGAGTGCCTGTTTCGTTCTTTATGTAGCAGTTGCCGTCACCTGCAAGAAGTATATATTCCGTTCCCCAGTTCTCGTATGCGTACTTAATAAAATTCCTTGTAGCGGCGGGTTCCTGATATCCTCTTCCGAACTCATTAGAAATATCGTCTATATTTACGATCTCTATCGCAGAAACATCGTTTCCTGATCCGAGATGAGCCTGAATATAATTCATTTCGTCATTTTTGAAAAAATCATGGAATTCCGGAGGCGAGATTATTACCATATCAGCCTGAACAGATCTTGAGTGAAGACTCCGGACAGCTGAATTATCAAAAACACTGATCTGCGACGGTGATTTATAAGAACCTGAGAACAGTAGGTATGAGCTGAAATCCTTGTCCGCCGTTATGAAGCAGAAGTCGCCACTGAGAACAGATGATCTGACATTAAACGGGTCGGTAATATCGAAAAGTTCATGCCCTGCAGAATTTTCCAAGTTGAATTTGTAGCTGAAAGAGGGACCAAGCTGTGCGCTGAAATATTCATCCGCAAGACCGCCTGTAACTTTTCCGTAATAAAGAATGTCGAAACCGTTATAATATTTCGTGTATCCGGTCTCGATGTTCGTCATGCTGAACCGGTTAACGGATCCCGAATTAAACAATCCGCTGTTATAATCCTTTTCAAACGAAAGAACATAGGAAGTAGTGTCTGAGAGCGAATTATTGTTAATGGAATATTTTATTCTTGCCAGATTCTGCGAAATATCTGCGGCGTGATTTACTTTTAATTTTACAGGATATGCTGCGTCAATATCTTTCATTGCGAATTCTACGCTTTGGGTCTGAAGCGGTTCCACTCTAAAATTATACCATCTGAAAGAATCGTCTGCCGACAAAAGACTGTTCCTTTTTTCCGCAAAAACATGTCTCTGAAAGATGTTTTTCTCTGAAAAAACAGAAGGAGAAGAAGAAAGTTCTTTCATGGTTTTTCCGTCAGCCGGCGATCCGACCCCTAGGTCTATCCAGTAATATGTATTTTCTGAGTACATATTGCAGTAATGCGTGGAAAGAACTGAGTCTCTCTGAGTTGTCTGAGCCGCGTAAAATATGATATGATCGTCGTCTTCAAAAAAACCGTTGTCGTTCAGGTCAACCACTTTTCTCGCTGTTTCAAGTGCCCCGTGGAAAACAGGATACAGAGAATCAACAGGATTATTCTCTATGTCTTTTCCGGCTCCCGAGAAAACTTTTATTCTGCTACAGAGCACTGCAGACAGCTCTGCTCCTGCACTTTTCAACATTGACCCTGTTACCTTATATATTCCCTCATCTTTTATCTTAAGTTTCATCCATTCGGTCTGCCTGTCAAGGAAACATTCCGGAGTCTGTTTTTGAGATCTTACGGGATTAGTCAGGGCAAAATCAAGATTTATCAGCGAATTCTCGAATGAATCTTTTGCTTTTTTGCCCTCCGCTTTAGAATTCTCGAAGCTCCTTCCGAACTTGATCTTAATATTTACCCCGGTCGAAAGAAAGGCTAAATCATTTTTGACAGTCAGAGGCCTGAAGATCACTCTATATATTTCCATGTTGTTCATGCGTCCGAAATAATCCAGCTCGACCGGCATAAGTTCTCTATCTTCCCTGCTCTCCGGCATTTCGTACGAAGAAGTTATAAAACCGTTCTTACCTTTTTTAAATTTTTCGAAAGTAACAAGTTCTGTTCTGTTTAATGTTTGCGCGCCGTTCAGAAAATAATCAAGTGCCGGCCTGCTTCCCTCAGGCACAGCGAAATGAAATGTTTTCTCAAAAAACTCAGTTTCGGGATAATGACCTGCCTTCAAATAGTCATCGGGGAAAATACATTTCTTTATATCCTTCCCGTCAATTTTTTCAGTTTCAAACCTAAATCCTGTAATAGACTCATTTATCTGAATTCCTGAAGATTCAGAAATGATAGAAGTAGCTCCCGAGCAGAAAATGGTGAATATAGTCAGTGCAGCTGATAAAAATTTTTTCAATTTTTTTCTCATCTGATCTGTTCTGATGTTTTTCCGAACCTTCTTTCACGCTTCTGATAATCAGCGATCGCTGCAAGAAAATCCTCCTTTCTGAAATCCGGCCAGAATTTATCCGATATATAAAGCTCTGTATATGCGCATTGCCATAGCAGAAAATTACTGATCCTCAAATCCCCGCCGGTCCTGATCATCAATTCGGGATCCGGTATATTTCCTGCATATAAATAATTCTTGAAAATATCTTCATCAATACTTTTTATCCCGTCGTTAATTATCCTGTTGACAGCTTTTACTATTTCTTCTCTCCCTGAATAGCTGATCGCAAGGAAAAGAGTCATTCCCGAATTGTTCTCTGTTTTAAAGATCACATCGTCTAACGATTTTCTTGCGTCCCGGGGAAGATCGTCTATTTCACCTATCGGAACCACTTTTACATTTTTTTCCATCAGTGAATCGATCTCTTTGAATATCGTTTCCACCAGCAGAGCCATGAGACAGTTTACCTCGAATTCAGGTCTGTTCCAGTTCTCTTTTGAGAAAACATACAGCGTGAGATATTTTACGCCGAGATCTACAGATGCCTCGATCGCATCTCTGGCTGAATTAACGCCTTCATTATGACCGTTAACCCTGTTCAGTCCCTGCCGCTTCGCCCATCTGCCGTTCCCGTCCATTATTACTGCGATATGGGATGGTATCCTCGATCTGTCTCTTGTCAGGTCGCTGTACTGAATTTTTCCGATGTTCATTTTTCTCTCACTGTTTTAAGTTCGTTATTCGGGAATTTAATCAAAGTTTATCTGCTTTCAAAGGAGTTTAACTCACACTTTTAAAAAAAGTTTAAAAAAAAAGCAGGTCAAAAACCTGCTTAAAAATCTGTGCGCGTTTTAATTACTGATATTTTTTTGCGTCTTTTGCCCTTCCTACCTTTACAAGCGCTATCTGAATATAATCTTTTATTTTTTCTTTATATTCAGCTGAAAAAGCTTCGAATTTCGGTTCGATCAGTTCAACTATCTTCTGATATTTCGCTGCGTCATTATAAAAAACAGTAAGGAAATATATAGTTTCCTGATCATTCGGATTGATCTGAATTATCTTTTCAAAATTCTCTATTGCTTTATCAGTTGCCTTATTTTTGCTGAAAAGAACTCCCTGATTGAAAAGAATATCAGTGTTTTCGGGATCAAGAACTATAAGTCTTTCGTAGAAAGGCAATGCTTTGTCAAACTCGTTTTTGCCTTCATAATGTTTTGCAAGCTGCAAAAGAGCTTCTTTGTTGTTCGGATCAAGCTCTAGAACTTTATTCAGCATTTCTACGGCTTTTTCAGATTCTGCTTTTTCAGTATATAGATTGTAAAGATTTATATAAACCGAAACAAGATTTTTCATGTCTGTTTCTGGTTTAGCAAATGGTATGGATTCTATGAATTTCTCAATCGCTTTGTCCGGATTTTTCAGCTGAAGGTATATCGTGGCTATAATATCCTTCGTTATAAAATCATCATTCTTGTACTTGTCAGCAAGTTCAAGGTCAACAAGGGCGGCGTTAAACAGTTTTTCGGCCTGTTCAGCTTCAACAACCTCCGCATTGAGGAGTTTAACAGCCTTATTGAATTTGTCGTTGATCCCGGAACCTCTCAGAGTTCCGAAAGCCTTTATTGACATATTATCGATATTCTCTTTCTCATAAGCCGGGTCCAGCGATTTTACTTTTGCAAAACTGTCGTACATTTTCGCCCAGTTCTCCTGCTTGAAATGAATATAACCTTCAAGGTATGCAGCTTCTATGTTGTCGGGCTGCTGTTCTAGAACGAGAGACAGCTCTTTCTGAGCTTTCTGCATGTCGTCCCTGTTCATACTGATCTTTGCTTCCGTAAGGTGCGGATTGGTCGGAGCGCAGCTCTGTAAAATCAGCGAAACGAAAACTATGCTTATCATTACTAACGCTGTTCTTTTCATTTTACTTCCTCATTTGATTTAATTAAATTAAAAACAGCCCTAAATATAAATTCCGCCCGTTTATTAGTCAAGAAAAAATAAATTTCCAATATTACGCAAAATCTGTTATATTTAGCGCAAATAATAATCAGGCGGGAAAATGGATATCGAAAAATTTGACGGACTTGAAGAGATCGAAATGATCGTTCCCTCGATCAAAACAAAACAGCGGATTGACAGATACATTTTCTCATTTTTAAAAAATATAAGCAGAAACAAGATCCAGCTTCTTATCGACAATGGCTATATAACTGTCAATTCACAAATTACAAAATCAAATTATACTGTTGCGTCCGGAGACAGGATATTGATCAACCTGCCTAGGGCAGAGAAGAATGAAATACTGCCAGAAGAGATAAGAATTGAGTTTGTTTATCAGGACGAATACCTCGCCGTTATCAACAAACAGGCCGGACTGGTGGTCCATCCGACTTACTCCACTTTGAACGGCACACTCGTCAATGCTCTGATGTTCCATTTCGGAGACGAACTGTCGTCTGTGAACGGAGAGCTCAGACCCGGAATAGTACACAGACTCGATAAAGATACTACCGGACTTATGGTGGTAGCTAAGAACGATCTGGTTCACAGGCCCCTTTCTGAGCAGTTCGCCGATAAAAGTGCATCTCGTGAATATATAGGAATATGCATAGGAAAACTTAAACCGGATAAAGGCAAGATAGAAACTCTTTTACAGAGGTGGCAGAAGGACAGAAGGGTGATCGTCGTATCGAAATTT
>CALMWI010000055.1 GCA_937873545.1 uncultured bacterium
CAAAGTAAGAGCCGCGGAGAAAATAGATTTTCTTCTGGAAAATACTCTCCTGATCGTAGCCGTCAAAATAACAGCTCTTGAAAATTCACTCAGGGAAATTCAGAATAAATTTACAGATACAACTACCGTGCTGTTAGTCCAGAACGGCTACGGCGGCAAAGAGACCGCGAACAGGGCTCTGTCCGGATTTGTGCCTCAGGAGAATATTTTCCAGGCGATCGCCGGTATGGGGGCAGTGCTTAAGGATCCGGGAAAGTTAGAATTCTACCCCGGCGGATTAAAGGCAGAGAAAGCTTTCGGAGATACTGATTATAAAAACATATTTGATAAAACCTTCCTTGAATATAAAGTATTGAAAGGTCTCGATAAAGCTGTCTGGAAAAAACTCATTATTAATTCTATTGTTAATCCGCTTTCGGTCATTTTCAGGGCTAAAAATAAATATATTGCCTCGGATGAATATAACGGCTTGAAAGAGGCTCTGCTCAATGAAGGTCGGGCGGTAGCAAGATCCGAGGGGTACGGCATCTCGCTTTCGGTAGCGGATATAAATTCATACATACGATCGGACAACAGGACTTCCATGCTTCAGGATTACTTCAGGAAGCGGCCGAATGAAATAGATTTCATCAACGGAGCTGTGATCAGGATCGGCGAAAAGAACGGGATCAGTGTCAGTACGAACAAGATCATATATGATATAGTAAAAAACATTGAAAAAATGAGACTTGAAGGGAACGAAGAAACCGGCCTTTAGAGGAAATTATTGCAATTCACTGATATTATAATACTGTTTTCAACAGGTCTGGCAGCTGGATTCCTAAGCGGTTACCTAGGCATAGGCGGGGGAGTTATAGCAGTTCCCGTTCTTGTTTATTTTCTGGAAGGTACGGTCGGTTCATGCGATCTTTTTCTTACAGCATCAACCATTTCCTTAGGTGTCGTATTCGCGGCATCATCCAACGCCTCATTCAAGCATTTAAAGGAAGGTAATTATTACAAGAAAGCAATATTCCCGGTAGTACTGGGTTCTGTGCTCGGCCCTATACCAGGCAATTTTATCTGCGGCATTATCTGCGACCGGAACAGAATGTTCTTCTTCTCTCTGGTGCTATCACTGCTTGCCATAAGGATTTTTTTTCTTGATCACGAAAGAGACGATGAAGGCAATCTGAAAAAATCTCCGAATTTCAATTTTTTCTTACTTTTTCTCTCAGGTCTTTTCATGGGTACTATATCAGCGATGACCGGAATAGGCGGGGGTTCAGTTCTTGTTCCGATCTTGGCTGTGATCCTGAATTTCGATCTCAAGAAATCTGTAGGAATAGCCGCTATAGTTATGGTATTCAATTCAATTGCATCTCTCGGCGGAAGATACTTCATAGGCGCATTCGACCATATCCCCTTCTCGATGTTTTTAACTATTTTTCTTCTGATATCCTTAGGAACATTATTCACGGCACAATTTGGAGTTAAACTCAATATAAAAAGTAAAGACGATACTTTTAAAAAGATCGCCGGGGCCGTATATTTCATTGTAGCAGTTCAGATGTACATTAAAGCTTATTAGGTGGCGGATTGACAGATAAAAAAGACAAAAGGCGTATAAGAAAAAATATAATTCAGATATTTACCGGAACTTTTTTATCGAGGATCTTCGGCTTTGTCAGAGAAATGGTCGTAGGCTGGTTCTTCGGCACTTCGAGGATCGCTGATGCTTTTTCATTCGCCCTGATGTTCCCGAACCTTTTCAGGCAGATCTTAGGCGAAGATATGGTCGAAAGGGCTTTCATGCCGCCTTTCAAGGCGATATACGACAAAGGTGATAAAGAAAGATCATGGAAATTTCTGTCCGTAGTTTTCAACTGGTTCTTTTTCTCACTTCTAGCTGTAATGACGCTGTTATATCTGGTTACTCCGCTGATCTTTATGGCGCTTAAAGCATTCGAGTTCAAAGGTGATTTTGATTATGATCTTTCACTTGAACTGATCCTGATAATGATGCCTTTCATGGTGTTCATCGGACTCGCGGCATTCGTGGGCAGCCTTCTAAATTTCTTCGAAAGGAACTGGATCTTCGGTTTCGCTCCGGTAATGCTGAGCGTCGGGGTAATAGCGGGAATAGTCTGGTTCGAGCCTTATATCGGAGGATATTCTATAGCAGTAGGGTACCTTATCGGTGCAATACTGCAGTTCATAGTTCATGTTCCGTTTTTGATCTCAAAAAACTTTAAAGACGAAACAAAGATAAAATACAGCTACGCCTTTAAAGACGGATCAAACGACTACGGGATCATCAAAAGAGAAACGAAAATAATCGGGCTCAATGCCGTATTCAACAAGAGCGCGGAATTCATAGACAGACTTGTGGCTACGCTGCTTCATACCGGAGCCACATCATCGCTTTTTTACGCGCAGAGGCTGTTCCAGCTGCCGGGCGCGATCATCGGACTTTCAATAACGCGCGGATTGAACCCGTTATTAAATAAGATCAAAACAGAAAATGACAGGCAGAAATTCAGCGACCTTTATTTTAAGGGGTGCAGGCTGTATTTTCTCATTCTCGTACCGGTAACCGTGATCTGCATCGGAGCATCGGATGAGATCATCAGGATCGTGTATCAGAGAGGCGCATTCGATTCAGAATCGACTATGCTGACTTCGCAGGCATTCATAATGTACTCGCTCGGTCTGATCCCGCTAAGCTATTCAGGATATTACATGAGAGTTTTGTCTCTTGTTCATAAAAACATCCACTCGCTAAAAGTATCTGTCGTCAGCGCAATAATCAACGCAGTTCTGTCTTATATTCTTGCGATGTTCACGCCTATGGGTCACATGGGGATCGCGCTCGCAACATCAATATCGCTTTATTACAACATGATAATGCTGAACAGGTATATCGGAAAAGAGATGAACAGCCTGATCGATCAGGAATTCAGGTTCTTCACAAAACCGGAAAATATTCAGTCTATCATATCCGGTATTATACTAACCGTCTTTTTTTTAAAGGCAGAAATATTCACTCTGATAAGCGGGAATGCTTTTATCCTGCTGTCTCTAAAAACAGCTGCGACAGCAATAGTGTTCGGGGTATTATTTTTTCTAAAAAACAAAAAATAAATAATAATAGTTATTTTCATAGATTTCTTGATTTTGAAGTAGTATATTATACAAATAACGAGATTAAAGTAAAATTCATGAATAAATTTCAGGAGAGTTCATAATGAAAATTAACAGACAGGTTATTGCATTATTTTTACTGGCCGGGGTATTGTTTTTATACTCAAGACCGGATAAAAGTGATATTGATCAAATAAATGATGCCGGAATTGCCACAAAGGCAGTAGTACCCGTTCAGGAGAACCGTGTGCATAGAGCCGGAATGCTCTGGATGAATGTTACTAATACCGGTTACTTCGGGAATCCTGATGCTCTTGATGATCCGTGTACAGGAGGAACGGCCGTTTCGGGAGAGTTACCCGGCGGAACAGGAACAGATTATCTGAGTGTCGGAGCTTTGATGTTCGGCGGATATCTAGACTCAATTAAAGTAAATATAAATACCGCGGAGGCAACATTATTTCAGGGTCCGCTTGTAACTACTGCTTACGAAGGCTGGGATGGGAACCCTATGCCGAGAGAATGCTGGCCTGCAAATTTTGACGAAGATGTCAACGGAACTATATTGGGGCATATAAAAGAATCTTCGAATGTTGAAGGAAGGATAAGCTGTCTTTTTGAAGATATTTACGATCCTTCTGCTTCAGCAGAGGAGCAGTTTAATCTAATGTTTACCGATAAATTTATATTTCAAAATCCATTTACAGGTATGGATATATATGATGAAAGGCAGCATATTCCTCTGGGAATTGAAGTAAGGCAAAAAAGTTACGCATGGTCTTACGACTACGCAAAAAAGTTCGTTATAATTGACTATACTATTTACAATAGAAACACGGACAATAAAGATATTTATGATTTTTTCACAGGACTTTACCTCGATTGCGATATCGGAATGACAGGCGGAATGTGGACTTATGATCATGGAGACGACATAGGCGGTTTCATTCAAAAATGGGACAACTACATTGATCCTTCTACCGGAGAAAGAAAAACGATTGATATGAATCTTGCCTGGGCCGCAGATAATGACGGAAGAAATTATACTGGACAGAATTTCTACACGGCAACCGGTGAGCCCGGTGCCGGAGCTCCGCTCGACGGAGCTACATCAATAGCTACCGTCCGTGTTCTAAGGAACCCGAATCCGAATTTGAGATATTCTTTCAATCAGTACAGGGCAGGTTCCGGAGACGAAGCGCTTGACTGGGGACCAAGATGGAAGACCGGACTTCACGGCAGCTCAGACAATCCTGAGAACGATCCTGTCAACGGAATAATTCCGCTACAATGGCGATACGATCTTACACCTGCACAGAAAGGGTATGACGATTACAATCAGGATAGTCTGACGAACGGCGGAGTGACGATGTACGGCGGCAGGACAGAAGGAAGACCTGCCGGGGACAAAGGAAAGTATATGGTCATGTCGAATGATGAGTTTGATTATGAACAGTATAGGCTTAGAGAACTTTACCTTGGTGTGATTCAGGATCCCGATTATATGATCGGAACACCTTATGCTCAGGCTGAAAAATGGCTGAACTGGAATGGCGACCCGTTGCAGCCTGACGGTACTATAGCGCAACTTAATGACATTGCCAACGGTACCGATGTAAAATCAATTTTGTCATTCGGTCCCTTAGGCACAGAAACAACTATCAATTTAGCTGTCGATACGGATTTAGACGGAATAGTTGATGACTACATTGCTAATAAAAAGGCGTGGAAATTTGCCAACGGCGATTCATTAAAATTAACTATCGCATTTATGGTCAGCGAGTATTTCAATACATCTCTCGATCAGGATCCGAATTACGAGAATCCGGATATTGTAGATCTGTCGGATGGACTTGATCCTGCGCTATACGATACAGGATGGTACGATGCGCTGCGCAATTCAGTTTGGGTTGACAGAATGTATGATATTCCAATGTACGACACTCCGGTCTCAGTTTATGGGGAGACAAAAGGCGACGGCTGGTATGGAGAGGATGTTGGAAAAGACGCATTATTCGGAGGTCTGTCAGACGACAATTTCTGCTGGTGGCTTGATACAGGATATTCAGGGCCGGATACAGGTGAAGGAGATTTCCAACTGAGTTTCTTCACGAACCCTATTACAGATGTTTACGGTCATTCTGCATTAAATGAGGATGAATTACTTCCTCTCGGAAGAGAAATTGCCAGCACTGACGGATTTTACGGAACTACAGCTGATTACGGTTGCATGGTTAAATACAACAACCCTTACGGTGTTTATCCTCTGGGTACACAGGTAAGATTCGGGTTTGATAACGGAAGACTGGATGCCGGAGACGGTGTTCCTGATTTTAAAGGTCCTCTGCCGCCGCCTTCCCCCAAAATAAATGTCTATTTTGAAGGCAATGATGTCGTAGTAGAATGGCAGTCACATGAATTTTATACGGGTACCGGGGGGTATGAATCATATACAGGACCGGAATTTCGTATTGACCAGTTAGCAGGAATAAATGATTTTGAAGGCTATACTATTAAGGTTTCACCAAACTCGATTTCATCAAATTTTATAGATATCCTGACGATTGATAAAGTAGATTTCATCTACGAAAATGTGGCTAATTTGGGAGAATACTACGATATTCCGATTGTAACTGACATGCCTGATACTCTTGACCAATTAATAATAGGAGGCGGGAAAATCTGGGAGCTGAGACCATATGGTAATAACAGCTCTTTACTGGCTGATCATTCATTAAATGAGATTTATTCATATACAGTGGAGCCGGCATCAAGAACAATTCAGATAGCTGAGGGAGTTAGCGAAGATGTAAATTATTATAAATACAAATTCAGACTGATCGATAAATATTTAGAAAGTGAGTTCTATCTTTCAGTAGTTTCATCGGATTTCGGAGATCCCAAGATGGGTGTTCCGGCCTTAACCTCAAATATACTTGATAATATGAAAAAGGTAAGTCCGGAAGCGGTCGGCGAAAACTTAATTCCTGCAGTTACAGAATTATATCAGAATTATCCGAATCCTTTCAATCCTGACACGAAAATATTATTTTCAGTAGCACAGAAATGTAATGTAGAGCTTACTTTGTACAATATTGCAGGCCAGCAGGTCAAGAAAATTCTGAATAACGAATTTAAAGCTGGATTTCATACGGTTACGCTAAGAGCTGACGATCTTAACAGCGGAGTATATTATTATACTTTGAAAACAAGTGACAAAAAAATCACAAAAAAAATGCTGCTGATTAAATAGTGAGGTTGAAAATGTTAAAAAATGTTGTTCTTTCTTTAGCTATAATGTTTTCCTTAGCAATGTTGTTTTTATCATGCTCCGATGATAACAGCCCGAATGCACCGGTAAACAAATATCCGTATGTACAGATAGATTTACCCGACAGTTTAGAATTCGGGCTTGGTGCAGAAATCAAAATTTCTGCTGAAGCTTCGGATGAAGACGGCTCTATCTCAAAAGTCGAATTTTTCGTAAACGCTTCTTCTGTGAAAACCATGTCGGAATCGCCATATTTTTATGATTTCAATACGACCGAGTTCGGCGCAGGCGAACATATAGTAAAAGCGGTCGCGACCGATGATTCGGGAGATGAATCCGAAGCTGAAATTACTGTGATAGTTTCAGAAGGCAATAAGATCACAATGATCTCACCTTTGGGCGGAGAAATATGGGGTTTCGGGACTACAAGAACTGTTTTATGGGCGGATAATATTTCAGAAAATGTTAAGATAGACCTGTATAAAGGAGCCGTTTTAAACATGTCCCTGACTAATTCTACCGAAAGCACAGGCTCTTATGAGTGGGCTATACCGGACAGCATGGAAAGCGGAACTGATTATAAAGTGCGCATAAAAAGTATCAACGATGATACTATATACGACGAATCAGACAGTACATTCAGTATAATTGAAATTCCTATAATAAAGATCATCACTCCGGACAGCAACACTTTGTGGAATGCCGGAACAACGCGAAATATAATCTGGGATGATAATATTTCAGAAAATGTTAAGATCGATCTATACAAAGGGTTAGCTCTTAGTATGACTATTGTCAATTCTACGGCGAGTACAGGCTCTTATGAATGGGCTATTCCGGACAGCTTAGGTAGCGGGACAGACTATAAAATTAGAATTACAAGTGTGGATGATCCAAATGTTTTCGGCGAACAAGCCGGAACATTCAAGCTGAATGAATATCCATCCCTTACAGTTGTTTCTCCAAGTAACTTCGAGATCTGGAATGCAGGAGCTACGAGGACTATAAAATGGAGTTTTAATTTTGTCGGCAGCGTAAAGATAGAGCTTTATAAAAATAATGCTTATTATAAAACAATTACCGACTCCACTATTAATACCGGAGCTTTTAACTGGTTAATCCCTACTGATACTCCGCTTGCAGAAGACTATAGAATAAAAATAACAGATAAAGAGATCTCTACCGTAAGCGACATGAGCGATGTAATGTTTAAAATAAGTAAACCGGTCGTATCAATATATGATCCTCCTTCAGAAATTGTCAGTTCGATATTTAAAGTTCAGTGGTACGGTAACAGTAACGACAGCACAAACCTAAGTTATTATTACTGCGTAACTACCGATACTACACTGACCGATCAGGCGGCAATGACAGTTTTAAGCAGTTCTTTATGGAATACCACACAGTACAACTATGCAAATGTTTCATTCCCGATGTCCGCATTTAACAGCAGCACTGTATTTGTTGACAGCACAACATCGTCTTCAAAAATTGTATATTCAAAGTTTTTTGTTTATGGTATTGATATATATGGTTCAGTCAGCGAGGTCAAATCGAAAGTTTTCGGAAGGGAAAATCAAGTACCTAAATATCCGATGGTTTACTCCGAAAAATTGGGAATAAACGGGTTTAATCAATACTGGTTTACAGTCGGACCCGATTCTGCTCAAATAATTTTGCCTGAAGCGACCGAGTTCTGGCAACCGATAGATTTTAAATGGAGAGGCGATGATCCTGACGGTGACGAATCAAAGCTTGAATACAAGTGGGAACTTTGGGAAAGAACCGCAAAAAAAGGAGAAGTTCTTGTAACCCAGTCTGCGGGCTGGAGTGTAAACAACCGTTCAAAATATTTTGACGACGAGATTTACAATTGGAATAACCAGGGAAAATATGCATTTAAAGTTTATGTGAGGGATGATGCATTAGAACAAGCTTTAAATCACGCCACTGTAAACTTCGAAGTGTTCTCACCGACCTTTGAAAAAGGTATTTTATTAATCGATGATACGGATCCTACATTAACTGAAAGTTCGTCATATTTGTATTATGAAGGAAATCCTGATGCAGCTAAAGTGAGAACATTCTATGAGGACATGATGGTAAATGCGGGTTATAAACCAGAAGGCGAAGCAGTAGATTCGCTGTCTTTATACAGGATCAGACGGTTCGAAAAACTCACAATCTTTGTCGGTTGGGATTATTACGAATATGATGATGACGGCGATCCCCTTACACCTGCGATCATTGATTCTACGGCAGTTTATAGACAAGCTTATTCACCGGATATTAAAGAAATCGTAAAATACAGGCTCGTTATTATAGCATCTGAAGACAGAAGCAACGAGAATGGTATAGATTTTGGCGGCACAGAAGATAATACTGGATATTCGAAATATCTCGGCAAATATCTTGAAGTGGGCGGGAAAGCTTTTATTATAGGTCACTGTGCGCTTATGAAGAAAATACCCTACAGGCTTGAAGCTAACGTCTATTTACCTCCTTTAAGACAAATATTCGATCCTGATGCAGAAATGGTAACTGAAGTTGCAGATATAACCCTAAATTTTTTCCACGATTATTTCGGGATCTATGCGATGACATTCCCTGAAACTAAAACATGGTTCAGCCAGGATGTATGGAATGTCAGGCCATCTTCTGTTCCTGTTGACTATTATCTGCAGGATAACTATGACTTTATCGGGGTAACAAAGTATGACAATATTACAGATATTACTGCTGCCGAGATCAAAGTTGACAGCGTAAATGTAAACAAAAGCTGGATAGATTTTTCATGGCAGATTGGGCCCACATCATTTCTAATTCCGCTATCTTTAAAAGACAACGGAACTGTTCTTACAGGAATTCCCGTGATAGAAGCATTCAAGGGAGAACCTGTTTATAAATACAAATCCGTTTACGACCTTCCTGTAGTGGGAGGAGATCCCGATACAGTTTATGACACCGACGCGAACGGCACGGTGTATCATTCGTTAAAATATATTGATCCTGTACTGACTGACGGAGATAATTCCGGCGATATTACAAGAAAGACCGGTTCAGTGGCTACAAGATATGTAGCTGACGGAGATCAGTACAGAACGGCATTTTTTGCATTCCCGCTGTACTACATGAATAACACGAACGGGGAAGTATCAGACATGTTCAACTCAATGATAGACTGCTTCGATCTTGAAAAAGATC
>CALMWI010000056.1 GCA_937873545.1 uncultured bacterium
ACTATTCATGGGTTCAATCTATAAGATCAAGAACAACGATATTGAACACGAATTTGCGGTTAAGACCGGAGTTTACAGCGAGAGCATAGATTCTCTAAAAAATAAAACGAACTGGGCGCTTTTCTTTAATGACAGGGATTTTATTAAGAATATTGATGCAGATGACGGGAGCATGGTCGACCTTGTATCTTCAGCAAGGTATATCGGAAAACTGAACAAGTTCGATACTTTTGTTGATGCTTACGGGGTTTATGAAAAAACTCTTGATCAGTATGAACAGGATTTTTCTTACAAAAAAGGTCTTTTCAGCATTTTTGTGGAGAACAAGGTAAAGGACATGTTCGTTTTCTCAAATCTCTTCAGGCTTGAATCTTGTACTCCTATAAACTCTACTGATAGCAAAACCACACCTAACTTTAAATACATTTCAATGGGCGGAACAGGAACACTTCCCGGATACAGGCTGAATGAATTCGTCGGAAACAGAGGATTCTATGACAGGTTCGTGATCGGATTTATAGGCTATGATCTGGCTGAATTCAGAGCAATTCTCGATATGGGCGAAGCTTATGTAAGTGATTCTGATGATCTTATGGAAGATACAGGTAAATTCGGGATCAGCTCGATGAAGACTTCATTCGGTCTGGGAATGACGATCGGAGAAAAATATATGTTCTCGGTTCATAAAAGACTGGACTCGAATGTTAACCCTTATCAGTTCCAGCTGTCCTATATCTACAACTACTAGATCGGTGCTCAAATATAATTATTTTAAATGAGGGATTTTTTCCCTCATTTTTATTTCTTGAATTATATATTATTACGACCTATATTATACAGTTAAGTTATTTAAGAACATTATGAGGCATAAGTTATGGAAAAAGAACTGACCGAAGCGCTCAAGGATGTATATTTCTACATGCAGTACGGTATTCTTATGCCGGGTTTTGTTCATAATATTAACGGGAAGATCACTGCCGTTGATTCAAAACTACAGCTTTTCAATATGAAAGCCCAGCTGAAACTGAAAAAACTCGAGGCCGCCAAAGAAGGCATGAGCGAAGCTGAGTATAATTTCAAAAAAGCCGAATACGAGGACATGATAAAAGTTTCGGATCAGCTCAAAGAGCCTATGAACGAACTGAACTCGTTCATAAGGGTAATAAACGATAAAATATTTAATGAAAATTCACCCGGTATACAGATGATCGACATTAACGGAGCCGTCAAATCTTTTTGTGAATTCTTCAAATTCGACAAGAAATTCAAGCACGACACCAAAGTGGAAGCCGAACTTGAGGGAAATCCTTTCATCAAGATGGAATACAAAGATATATTTTTCATACTTTACGCAGTGACAAAAAAGATCATTGATTCGTTTCCCGAAGCGTCAAAGGAAAACAGAATCATTTTCGGAACAAAAAATATGGACGAATTTGTCTGGCTGAGCATCAAAACGAATATCAGACTTTGCCTGGATAGCGATACTGAGGAGAGCCTGTGCCCCGATATTTTCTTCTTGAATCTTATACTGGAAAAATATCCTGAGAACGAACATCTGATCACAAGCGAAGACGGCGGTACAGAATTTAAAATAAAACTTCTTAAGAAATAGACCTGATGAAATTCCGTCCTAAAAAAATATTAAAATGGTGTCTGTATATAGCAGGATCGTTCATCGTGCTCATCGGAGCAGTATTTCTGATGCTCCAGTATTTTTTCCCCTCATCATACCTGATCTCAAAAATCGAATCATATATGAAGGAAAAATATAATCTCGGCGTTAAGATCGAGCAGCTTGATTTCAGCCTTTTAAGCGGGATTAAGATCGAGAAATTCAAATTCACGGACAACGATGTGCCCGATTCGCTTTTCAGCATGGAATCATTCAGCTTAAAATACGATCTGTGGCCGCTTCTGGATAAAAAGCTGGTCGTCAAAACGATAGTTCTCGAGCATCCTAAGGCGAACATCGTTAAAGATGAGAACGGGAAATTCAATTTCGACGGCATCATTGAGAAATTCAAGAGCAAAGAGGAACCTCCTCCGCCGGAAAAACCGGAAGAGCCGTCTTCCGGAGCTCAATTTATAATAGATCTGAAGAATTTCGAGGTCAACGATATTGATGTAAGCTATGAGGACAGATCGCCTGAAAATCCGATGAAAGCAAAGCTTCCGTTTTACAGCGTGAAAGTGTCGGATGTCAGATTCGTTGATATGAATGATCTTAAGGCGGATGTTTTAATCTCAACAGGCGATGACAATGAACTGTCATTCAAAGATAAAGACAACAGCCTGAAATTTATTCAGGATCTGAAGATAACCGTCAATGCGGAGAACGAGAATATTAATCTCGGATTTTCGCACAAGATCAGTGAGCTGCAGATTTTCAGTCCGGCGGCGAACATAGAGGACCTTGGGGATATCAGCGTGGAATTAAAAGCCTATTATAACTTAAAAACCGATTCGCTGAATATAGATTCATTCGGTTTTTATATCGAAGATATGTTAAAAACCGAATTGAAAGGTTTTGTCATCGGACTGACTACGCAGCAGACAGCTGAATTGGAGCTCAGCGAATTATCCGCTGATGTCGGGAACATAACTTCGTATGTATCAAAGCGCGGGCTTGCCGACCTTCAGGGCGCGGTAATCAAGAACTCATTATTCAACCTGAAAAATGTTAAAATAAAGCACATCGTAGCTGATAATTTCACTAATGTGTCCGGCAGAATGGATTTTAACGCCGGTGCCGTTACTTATAAGCAGAAAGATGTTTCTGCGCTTATAAAAGAGCTGGCTTTAAACAGCGGGTTCGCGTTAACTATGAAAGACAATAAGCTTCTGTCCAGCTCGGTTGATCTTGACATGGAGCTGGAAAGCGTAAATGCGAACGTTTCAGGAAAGAAATATTCGACAGGAAGGCAGAGCCTTTCAGTCGTGCCTGTACTAAAAGAAGATTTCATGCCCAAAAGCGTAAAACTTGATTATAAGATCTCTGATGTGGCGAAAGGCGGGATAGTTCTCAAAGCCGACGCCTCGTTCAACCTGGCAGACACATCGGTCCCTGGGCTCATCAGGAACACGAAAGCCGTAATTTCATTCACTGCGGATAAAATTCATCCGAACACGCTTGAATCATCAGCGCCGGAAGGGATGATCGTTACTTTATCCGAAAAGCTGAATTATGCAGGCGGGATCGTGGAGAACACGCTTGATATTTCAACCGAGTACAAGAACGATACAGCCTCGATGTATTCGGCGGCTGACGGGATAAATGTTTCGACTTTCATTAAAGCCGACATCAGCGGTCATCCGAAGGAAAGTTATAAGCTTTTAGACCTGACCGCGAAGATAAACGATCTGCTTTCAGCCGATATCAAGGATATTTCAGCCGACCTGAGATCAGCGGACATTTCAATAGGAAAATTTATAGTTGACGCTGATCTTGACAAGCTTCTTAAGGTCGGAAAAGCGACCGGGATACCTCAGATACAGAACACAAGGCTGTACAACGGGAGCCTGAATATTTCAGCGGAGGGCGGCGGTAATCTGACAAAGCAGGAATCCACATCCGAACTCAGGCTTAACCTGAACATAGATTCGTTATATCACGACGATATAGCGGTCAGAAAGGGTGTTAAGGTCAATCAGACCGTCAATCTTTTAACTAAGGATGTTTCTCTCATCGGCGACATTTCAGTAGCCGGAGCGGATTTTGCCGGAATGCTTAAGGAAATGGGCATAGAAGGTAACGCGAAGGTTGAGAACAACATCAGATATACGGAAGCCGGCGAGATCAGGATTCTCAAGCTGGGCGTATCAGTCCCCGCACTTGAAACCGAGCTGAATGTAAAAGGTACGGCGAACTTAAAGGACAGCGTGAACATGTACGATCTTGATGTAATCCATTCTCTCGGCCTAAAATCAAGCTATCCGTTCGTCAAAGGCATCAGGAATATCAAAGGGAAAATATCAGGAACCACAAAGCTGAAAGGAAACATGAACACGGCTACGGTAGAGCATAACGAATCACTCAAGGATGCCGGTCTTCTTTTAGAGCTCGACAGCCTCGGAAACACTGTCAAGCTGATCAACCTGAATGCCGATATTCCGTTCAGCGCAAGGCTGGATATAAAGAACAATAAGCTCATTTCGTACAGCAGATACGAAGATATAAAGGATTATGATTATCTTACCTATACTCAGTTCCGCAATCAGTACAGAATGAACGGAGTTCCGGTGTCGAATTTAAAGATCGACACGGTCGCTGTCAATCACAAGATGTTCAAAAACAGCATCAGGAACATCAATATGGACATTTATTTCGACAACAATAAATTCTGCCTGAACAGATTCTATTACGAACTTTTCGACGGCAACACGGCAGGCTTTGTCAGGCTCGATCTCGGAGAAGGCGGATTTGACGATGTCATCACAAGGGCGAACCTCGATATGGGTCTGACCATGACAGGCTTGAACACATACTACCTGAACAGGAAAAAAACTAAGCACAGCCCTTCAACCGAAATGAATGTCATAGTCAAGCTGCATTCAAAAGGGCTCGACATAATAAACGAACCCGATCTGAACGGCGAGATCAATCTCTCCAAGCTTTCGGGCGATGACGCAAAATATCTGCTTGAATTCCTTAACAAGAACTCCGGCGATCAGACTGCAGGCATGGTGAAAAATATGCTCAACGCATTCCCCGGCATCAAGGTAGATCTGTTCTCATTCACGATAAAAAATAATTTCCTGTATACACTGATAAAGCTGAAAAAACCGTGGTATCTCGTCTATTTCCCGCTCTCGGAACAGATATCATTATCCAAACAGTCGCTCAAGTTTTATCTCGATAAGTATGTAAAGGAAGATCTGTAATTTTACTTTAAGAGGGATTTATGTACAGAATAGGTATAGGATACGATGTTCACAAGCTGGTCGAAGGCAGAAAATGCATAATCGGCGGGATCGAAATTCCTTATGAGAAAGGACTGCTCGGCCACTCAGACGCGGATGTGCTTCTCCACGCAATAATGGACGCCATGCTCGGAGCCTTAGCCTTGGGCGACATCGGAAAACATTTCCCCGACAACGACAGCTCATACAAGAACATAGACAGCAGAATACTCTTAGAAAAGGTTTACGCGCTCATCAAAGCTGAAGGTTATATAATAAACAACATCGACGCGGTAGTCATCTGCGAACAACCCAAGCTCAAAGACCACATTGACCAAATGCGCTCAGTCATAGCCAAATTACTCCAAACTGACATAAATAACATATCGGTAAAAGCCACCACCACCGAAAAACTCGGCTTCGAAGGCAGAGGCGAAGGAATCGCCGCCCAGGCTGTGGTCATGGTGAGGAAGGGGTAAGGAGGAAATAATTAAT
>CALMWI010000057.1 GCA_937873545.1 uncultured bacterium
GAGGACATCCCGGATGACTGGGTATGCCCCGTATGCGGTGTAGGTAAAGAAGATTTTGAGGAGGTTTAATTATGACCGCAAGGTCAATCAATAACTGAATTTTTTCAGTCGGAGCGCTACATTGGGACAGAAGAATATTCGATGAGCTCATACCCCTTCCTGAAGGCACCAGTTATAACTGCTATATTATTCAAGGCAAAGAAAAGACAGCTCTGATAGATTCTGTCGATCCCGAAAAATGGCACGAACTTGAAGTAAATTTGTGCGAAATCGGTATAAATAAACTTGATTACATTATTACCAATCATGCCGAGCAGGATCATTCCGGTTCGATACCAATGCTTCTGAAAAAGTTCCCTGAAGCTATGGTAGTTACAAATGAGAAGTGCAGAGCATTTGAAATTGAACATCTGCACATACCCGAAAATAAGTTCATAGTAGTAAAGGACAATGATACTTTGACGCTGGGAAACAAAACGCTACGCTTTCTGTTGACACCGTGGGTACACTGGCCGGAGACGATGGTTACTTACCTTGAAGAGGATAAA
This sequence comes from uncultured bacterium, assembly GCA_937873545.1. Taxonomy (GTDB): domain Bacteria; phylum UBA4055; class UBA4055; order UBA4055; family UBA4055; genus UBA12480. The sequence continues at coordinate 549 of CALMWI010000057.1, forward strand.
ATATTGTTTTCATGTGACTTTTTCGGTTCCCATTATGCGGGATCAGAAATGTATGCCGGCGAAAATCCGACAGTCGTACACGGAGCCAAGCGCTATTACGCGGAGATAATGATGCCTTTCCGTACCACTGTGGTAAAGAACATCGATAAAGTAACGCAGTTCGAAATAAAAACGATAGCGCCAAGCCACGGTCCGATTTATGATAAGCCGGAAATAATAATCGATGCCTACAGAGACTGGACTTCCGATAAAGTCAAAAAGGAAGTTCTTATTCCTTATGTTTCTATGCACGGCAGCACTAAAATAATGGTTGATTATCTTGTTGACAGGCTTATTAAAAAAGGATACACGGTCAAACCATTCAATCTTCCGGTCACAGATATCGGCGAACTTGCCATGTCGCTTGTTGACGCTTCTACGATAATAATAGGGTCACCGATGGTTCTTGCAGGAGCGCATCCGGCTGCGGTTTACTCAGCATTTCTGGCAAATGCTTTAAGACCTAAAACTAAATATGTTTCGATCGTCGGATCATACGGATGGGGCGGAAAAATGGTAGATCAGCTTGCGGGTCTTATATCGAATCTGAAGGTTGATATTATTGAACCAGTACTTGTTAAAGGACTTCCCCGGGAAGAAGATCTCAGAAGGCTTGACGCACTTATCGAGTCACTTGATGAAAAGCACAAAACATTATAGGAGCTTACTATGTTAAAGAAAAAAGTTGAAGATGCTATAAACAAACAGATACAGGAAGAATTATATTCATCATATCTGTACCTTTCAATGTCAGCATATTTTGCGAACAAAGGTCTTTCCGGAATGGCTAACTGGATGGATGTCCAGCAGAAAGAGGAGAGAGACCATGCTATGAAATTCTACAATTATCTTCTTGCGCACGGTTCAAAAGTTAAACTTCTTAAGATCGATGAACCGGGTCACGAATGGAAATCCGCCATAGATGTGTTTAAAGCGGGATTGAAGCACGAACAGCATATAACTGAATGCATAAACGATCTCGTTGACATTGCGGAAAAGGAAAAAGACAGAGCTACTTTCAACCTGCTTCAGTGGTATATTGACGAACAGGTCGAGGAAGAAGAGAATGCGAGAACGATAATCGAAAAACTCAGCCTGATAAAGACCGATTCGAACGGAATATTCATGCTTGACAAAGAACTCTCTGCAAGAGTTTATGTTCCGCTCACCCCTGCAGTTTAATAATTCTAAATAAAGGAGCGACAAAATGGCAAAATTCCAGCAGTATTACAAATGCGCATTATGCGGAAATATAGTTGAAGTGGTTCATGAAGGCGGAGGTGAACTCGTTTGCTGCGGTCAGCCTATGAACATGCTTAAAGAGAATTCTGTTGACGCATCGAACGAAAAACATGTTCCGGTTATTGAAAAAACAGAGAAAGGCATCCTTGTGAAAGTTGGATCGATAGACCATCCGATGGAAGAAAAACATTATATCGAGTGGATCGAAGTCACGAACGGGGCATGGACTCAGAAGAAATTTCTGAAGCCGGGAGAGAAACCTCAGGCTGAATTCTGCGTTCCTTTCAGCGATAAGCTCGTAGCGAAAGAATTCTGCAATGTCCACGGACTCTGGAAAAACAAATAAACATAATGGAGATCAAAATGAAACTCAAAGGTTCAAAAACAGAAAAAAATTTATTAAAAGCGTTCGCCGGTGAATCTCAGGCAAGAATGAGATATGATTATATTTCAAAACAGGCTAAAAAAGAGGGACTTGAATCAATAAGCGCTCTAATCGCGCAAACTTCTCATAACGACAAACAACACACTA
>CALMWI010000058.1 GCA_937873545.1 uncultured bacterium
GTATTACGATCTTTTCTATTTTGTTTATCCTGAATTTATAATACAGATTAGGCAGGTATTTATGGTATTTACTGTTTTCTGCCCAAAAGAAATAATCTACAAGAAGTTTTCCGCGCCCTGTATAGAATTTGCCTTTTTTAAAATCATTCGTTTCGTAGTTAACGATGTAGAATTTGAAACTCCCTGCATCGAAAGCAATTGTCGAAATAGTATCTGAATAATCAAATATTCCCACTGCTTTGGCGTTAAATTCATATAAGGCTGCGCCTTCAAGTTTGCGGAGGTATAACTCTGCACTGCCGGATTCTTTAAGCTCGCTTTCCTCGATCGAAAAAGCCAATTTTACAAGATCATCCTTCTTAAATGGAGGATATCTTTCGTCAGGTATTAACCAGCCTTCAAGTATTGTTTCAATATTCATTGCCGACCTCCGTTAAATTTATTTTCAGCGTCGTCATCTGTGATATCATCAAGACTTTTGGGATAGCCTTCGGGAGTAAGATCTCCAAAATAAAAGAATTCTGCGTCAGGATTGAAATCAAGTATCCTTTTTTTCTCTTCGGCAACTCTGCGTTCTATAAATTCTTTTACTGAATCAGGCGGATTTCCGTAAGCAAAAAATATTTTACTCACATTCTGAAGAGTCAAACGGTAGCGAAAATCAGGCATAGGCTCAAACAATGGTTCCGCAGGGTCATGCCCGGTCGTTTCAAAGTAACCTGCAATTGATATAAAATAACGGAGATACGCTCTTCTGTATCCTCTTTTTTTTAACACACATCTGATCTTATCAGGTATCCAATATGTTATTTTTTTTGAGTCATTCAGCGTATAGATCAGAATCGAAGTTTCTTTATCGTAATGCTCCAATAAAGGATAAAGTGCTTCCCTGACATGTCTGAGTTCGTACGGTTTTTCGTTTGCTTCAATTTTGCTCATTTTATCCTCCGTTTTTTAATGTTACGAGTTAATATAAACTATCGAGTACGCCACATAATGGCGAAGTAAGAAAAAATCTTGTATTTTATTAAGTTTGCAGCTTTGTAAACTGATTTTCTCGAATTAGCTGCCGTTTTAATATTAACAACCATTTTCATTTGTGCTCATTATTTAGTTCCTTTACGAGATAAGTACCGAATTTCGATACTTTTCTTTCATATATACTAAATGTCATTCATAATAATTAATGTTAAAAAGCAATTCCTAACACATTTCTAACAATTCTCAAGTATTGTTCAAACAATAGAACCCGATATTA
>CALMWI010000059.1 GCA_937873545.1 uncultured bacterium
GAAGATAGATTCTCTTCCTTCTTTTGAGATAGCAGGTCCCAGAAAACTTCTTCACTTTGAGCCAGGCAGAATTTCATGCGGGATCGTTACCTGCGGAGGATTGTGTCCCGGGATCAACAATGTAGTCAGAGGAATAGTGAACGCAATGTATTACTGGTACAAATGCGACAAATTCTACGGGTTTAAATACGGTTACAGAGGTATGGTCGAAGGTAATGAACCTAAGCCTGTGCTTCTCAATCCGAAAACAGTGGAGGATATTCACCTTAAAGGCGGAACCGTTTTAGGCTCATCAAGAGGAAATCAGGACACAAAAAAGATAGTGGATTACCTTGAAAAATTGAGAATCTCAATCATGTTCGTAATCGGCGGTGACGGAACCATGAGAGGCGCAAACGAGATGTGCGAGGAAATAGCACTGCGTAAGCTCGACATATCTGTCGTCGGAATACCAAAAACAATAGATAACGATATAGTTTTCGTCGAGCACACTTTCGGATATCAGACAGCATTTTCGGCGGCTGTCGAAGCTATAAGCTCAGCTCATGTCGAGGCTAAAGGCGCTCTAAACGGAATAGGCATCGTTAAACTCATGGGGAGAGATTCGGGTTACATAGCCGCAGCGGCTTCTGTAGCGTCACAGGACGCGAATTATGTACTTGTACCGGAAAGTCCTTTCGAGCTGGAAGGCAGGGACGGACTTTTGAATATGCTTAAAAAAAGGATTAAAGAAAAACACCATGCGGTCATAGTCGTGGCTGAAGGCGCAGGGCAGGATCAGTTCAAAGGAGCTGAGTTAAGAAAAGATCAGTCCGGTAATGTCCTTCACAATGACATCGGGCTGCTGATCAAGGATAAGGTCAGCGAGTTCTTCAAAAAGGAAAAGATCGAACATTCTATAAAATACATTGATCCGAGTTATATGATAAGGTCGTTGCCTGCAGCTCCCATTGACTCCATGTTCTGCTCGAACCTTGCGCAGAATGCCGCGCATGCAGCGATGGCCGGAAAAACAGAGCTGATGATAGGTTACTGGAACGGAAGGTTCACTCATGTTCCTATCAGGTCAGTCGTGGGCAAAAGAAAGAAGATCGATGTTGAAGGCGAATTCTGGCTTAGCGTTCTGCTTTCAACCGGACAACCCAGATATATGGGGGACGACATTACGATCAAAGCTAAGATGAGATAGTAAAAGGGCGGTTCAGATTTGACCGCCCTTTTGATTTTACTCTACCACCCTTTTTACATCGGCAGAAGGCTGCGAAATAAATATCGCGGCATCTTTCAGATATTTGTTTGAAACAGCCTTGATCATTTCAGGCGTTACTTTTTTTAAATCCTTTAATGATTCTTTAAGAAAATTGTAACCGAGTCCTCTTGATTCGTAAGATGTCATCAGCCCCGCCATGTTGTTGTCCGTAAAATAGCTTTCCAGCATTTTGGAATAGGATTCAACGGACAAGTTGATCTCTTCCTGTGTAATATCGCCGTCAATGAGCTTCTGAACTTCTTTTTTGAGCACTTCCACAAGACGGTCTTTTTTAGCGAGAGAAGTCTGGGCTTCTATTCTGTAGAACCCGTAGTCTTTCGTTCCCGAATAATAAGAATAAGCGGAGTAAACCAGGTCATTATCGACTCTTGTAGCTTTAAGCAGTCTCCCGGAAAACGAATTTGACATTACCTGATTTAGAGCCGTAATGGTATAAAAATCCGGATCTCCCTGAAGCGGAGCCTGGAAATTTATCTCGATATTTACCTGCTCGAATTCGCATTCGTTAACAAAAGTTTCATTCAATTTAGGCACGACGATCGGCGTTCTTGTCCCGCTGATCTTTCCCGAAGGGAACTTTGATCTAATCTCGCCGGCGTAAGCAGCGGCCTGCTCTTTGTTCAGATCGCCGAATAATGTTACGATCATGCTTTCAGCTTTAAAATATTTCTTATAAATGTTTTTTAGATCTTCCTGAGTAAGTTTCTGAAGAATATCATTTCTTTCCTTTGCGCTAAGGCCGGATTTCTGTCCCTTATACAGTATGGATGACCTGAATTCAGAATAAGCATTATCAGGATCGCTCAGATTTCTTTTATAATCCGCATCCGCCCTTTCTTTAGCAAGCTGAAGCTCTTTTTGATCGAACAAGGGTTCATTCATGATGCTGTAGAGTCTTTTGATAAATTCTTTATAATCATCCTTAATGCATTTAAAGCTGAGGGTCAAACCGGTCGGTCCGATTTCGGTATTTAGTCTTATTGCGTGGTCTTCCAACCAGGTGCTTAAGTCCATAGAAGAATATTTTTTCGTTCCTCCTGATACGAGCATATCCGTTACGAACTGGAATGATCCTGTGTTCTCCATAGTTTCATAATCGGATGAAACCGGAATAAAAATTACACCCTGGATCACAGGATCGGTAGTGTTCTGTTTATGTAGAACGGTAAAATTTTTATCGACTTCTATTTTTTCAACTTCAGTTTTAACGATGTTCATTTCTGCATTTTCTATCTTTGCCTTTTCTCCTTCGGGAACCCCGAAATAGATCACCCTGTTATCAGGCACAAAATATTCGCTGATGGCTTCATTAACCATTTCGGGTGTCAGCTTTTCAAACTGCTGCATCTGAATATCAAAAATATCAGGTACACCGTAAACGATCATATTCCATCCGATATTTTGAGCTTCCCTGTCGGCATCTGGCGTTCTTAATATTTTCTGAGCTTTCTCTCTGGCGATAACTTCATTGATCTGCTGCTGAGTAATTCCTTTTTTTGCGACATCAGCTATTATAGCATCAATCCTTTTGACTACATTATCGAGATTTTGAGTATCTTTGGTTTCAAACCCGATCTGGATCATCGGTTCAGGAAAGCTTCCGCCTTCATTGAAGTATCCGTATATCCAATTTACAGCTTTTTCTTCCTCAACGAGCTTATACTGAACAGGTGAATTCCTTTTATCAAAAAGTATTTGAGCGGCCATAGTTATCGCGGCAAAATCGTCCTGCTCGGCTTTGGGAACCAGCTTTGTTATAAATGCGCGCGGCTGCTGGACCGCGAATTCTTCAATATATTTGATATTGCCCGGTCTGATCATTTCTTCAGGCAGGTAAACCGGAGTAAGAACACTCCTTTTATAATCTTTGAAAGTGTTTTCGACTTTATCCATCATTTGTGCGGGGTCGATGTCCCCTGCGACAACGAAAACCATATTGTTCGGCATATATCTTTTATTGTAGTAATTCATCATTTCTTCGCGGGTATTCTGCTTAAATATTTCAATTTCGCCTATAACTTCATTTTTCACATTCGATTTTAAAAATGTAGCTGCCCACATACCGTTATACAGCTTCGCCATAGGTGATGATACTCTGTAAACGAATTCTTTAACAATTACATCTTTTTCCCGAGCAACTTCATTAGGATCGAAAGCGCAATTCATGATATTATCCGACAAAAGGTAAAGCACAGAATCGCTGTACTGCTTATCAGCCTGCATATAATAAACTGTGGCTCCGAAAGTGGTATAAGCGTTCGTTATCGCTCCGATCTCTTTTCTTTTATCCTGATGCCACTGCTCTGAATGGTTTTTGGTCGAGCCGCCGGAAACGATGTGCTCAAGGTAATGGGATAATCCTTTTCCCAAATATTCGTCTTCATGGATCGAACCTGTTTTTACAAAGCAGAAAAATCCTACCGATGTATTGCTTGTGTTCTTCTTGACTACGACCTGCATTCCGTTTGGAAGAGTTTTTGTGAGCATTTCCTGCGCCGTCAGCGTTAGTGCCAGTCCCAGCAAAAGAATAATCATCCTTTTCATTTTTACTCCATTCTATTTTAATTATTTTTTTTCCCGCAGTAAATATATATTAAATGTGTGAAATATTATATGATATTAATATGAATTGCAAATTAAAAAAGGATAAAACGAGTTTTAGTCGGACGGCTTTAATTTATAATAAATTCCGAAATACACCGCCGTTATTTTATAAGGATCTTTTTCTTTTTCCCTATTAGCACTGAAGTTCCTGAACAGGATCATAAAATCCAGTTTGTCGTTCGAATCAACAAATCTCATTTTTTCAGGCTCGGCCTCTCCTGTAATGTTATTACTTTCAGCGATTATTTTTCGGATATACTTATCAAGATCAACAGACGTTACGCTGTCTTTATTTTCCGTTTCGAAAACCAGACGGAGGTCTTTAGCGTTATATTTCAGATATAAACCGTTCGTTTTGTCAAAGACCCTGTCTTTTATTGAATTATCCCTGCAGTCTATATAGGAATCATAGTATGAAATATCTTCGATCACCGGATCGTGAAAATATTTTACAGCAATATTCAGAAAGTTCGATGTATTCTCATTCTGCCATTCGTCAACATAATCGAATCCCAGACCCTCTTTCACAAGCATTTTTCGCGACACAGCCAGGTCAAAATCTCGGTAAAAATTATGCTGGGAGTCTTTGTCCTTTTTATCCTTGCTTTCTGCCGCCAGCCGCTGATATGTCTTTTTAAGAAATTCAACTTTGTCTATGCCGTGATTGTCGTAGAAATATGAAATGATCGAAGATATGCTTTTCCTGTCCTCAAAAGGCACAGCCTTATCAGGTTTCAGAATTTCACTGTTTACAAGTATCTGATTTTTAGTCAAAAGCGCTTCAAGTATCGAAAGCTGGCTGTTCTTTGAAACTGAAAAACAGCTCCAGGGTCCGTAAAGCGACACAACCGACAGAACTGAAAGAGTGACGGGAAGAAGTTTAAGATCCCTTTTTTTACCGAAAACCATATATAAGGTTATTCCCGCAAGCCAGATCGAAAGCACAAAAATAAAATATCTTTTTTCCGTGACACCGTATTGCGATATTCTTTCCATAACCGCCATAAAAAGCACTATTATAAGCGGAAGTAAAGCTCTGAAAAAATATTTCGAGAAAGAGTTGATCCATTTGAACTCATCTGAATCTTTTAGAGGGGAAAGAAGAATTATTGTGACTATTCCGACGAGGGAATATGAAATTATCAGGTATGAGACTATGCCTTCGGGCCATATCCGGGTAAGTATGATCTTGACCGTATAGCTGTAAAGAATTATAAGGTAAAGTGATACCAGCGGGGTCATAATATACTGGAGCAGAATTCTAAGTGCTTTCGGATACAGGAAATTTGAATTCGCAGGTTCTCTGTCGTCAGGCAGTCCGGAAATGAAATGAACGGGAGCGAAGAAAGCTATTATGATAACCCAGATGTCCCCGTAAAGCTCTTCATGAAAGCTTTTAGCAAAGAACAGCTGCTGAACGGCGAAAAGGGATGACGCAAGTCCGGCGAACAGGATGACCGAAAAAACAAAGCTTGTGAATCCGCGCATGAAAAGCGTGATGTTGTAAATACCGAAGTACGATTCATCCTTGTTTTTTGTATAAACGAACATAAGGGAGAAAACCGATGCCGACAGATATGATGCGAAAGTAATATAATCGGTCTCCCTGAACTTGGCGGGCAGGGTAATGAAAAGATATGCCAGAAGCGTAAGCACTATCGACTGCAGGATAAATTTGATCCTGTCGCGGTTATCCGATCTTTCAAGAAACAAAGTTGAAACCAGCGTAAATAAAAATCCGAGGATCGAAATGAAAATACTTTTAACAAGGAGTGGCGAGTTTTCAAAAAACGAATAATCCTCAATCTCAATTATAAGAAGGATGCAGGTAAGGATCGAGAAAGATACAGGCAGCGGGAACCTTTTAACGGTTCTGACAAATTCTCCTGCGATAGTCCTTATAGAAATGCGCTTTAATAATTCCATGATAATCCTCCATGGTATTTTGCATATTATAAAGTTATAAAAATCCTAAGTTCAAAATCAAGTAAAATAAAGTTTATTATAATATAACTTA
>CALMWI010000060.1 GCA_937873545.1 uncultured bacterium
GCGTCTGTAGGAGTCTCGGCCAGCATCAGATTTGATGCGTTACAGCATATAGTCCCCACAGTAGTTCTCTGTTCAGTTACATTGGTTCCGTCACCCGGCTGTGTAGAGTAATCGTAACCTCCTTTAAGTATGTCGTTAAAATAATCCTGACCTTTCATTGGAGGCAGCCATGGCTGGCTTATCGAAGAGAACCATCCGCCGACCGCTCCGCCGTTAGTGTGTCTTGTCCAGGCCTCAGCAAAACATGTGCTTTTATATTCAACATTTCCGACAAGGCATGCCACGGAAACTACGAAGGGAAGTTTTGTTCCGTTAGATAGGGTATTAACATCCGTATTATATAAATATCCGCCGTAAATAGACTGGAAACAGTCATAAGATCCATGACCGGTGTAATTTATCAAAGATCTTCCGTCATTAACAAATCCTAGTATCGTAGCTTTGGTAACAGAGTTAGCCTGATACGCCGTACTTACAGAAGCGTATGTGAATGGAAGAAGCTTGTTGTTGATTATAATATCCGAATGAGCCTGATCGCCCTCTCCGTCATCGCCCGAACCGGCACCCTCATTAGATGCGATGCCGATACCTTTTTCATACCATGTCGCAGCCAGAGTAGGCATTTTTTCATAATTGATAGACTTGTTTATCTGATTTGACAGTTCAGCTTCCGATGTTACTGAGAACCTTCCTACTACTACATCTATATATTGATCGGTACCCACAGTACATCCGAGCATCGGGTCCTGCGCGCCGGTAGTCGAAGTAACGCTGTTAAGAACTTGTGACTTAAGGTTTGGAAAGTCCCCTACGATCTGTGCGTAAAGAATATTCGTATTTGCCAGATAAGCGTTCTTGATATCCTGAGTTACATAAAGATCTGTTCCATTAGCTTTTTCCAGCGTATGAACTTTAAATCCTTTCTGTCTTTTCCAGTCTATCCACGGCTGTATTGCAGCCAGTCCGCCGTTATTGGGAGTATATACAACAAGAATTTCACCCTGACTTCCGATCGGAAGAGCTTTGGTTTCGTTATAATTCAAAAATATAGACTTATACATTCCATCCATCTCTGAAGCCACTTTTGCAGGTTTTACCGTTAAAGGATTGACCGGTTCGCTGTTATCCTCGATCAGAGATACAGTGATGGTTTTGTAAATTCTCAGAGTTTTCGTTGATGAATTGTACTGGTAAGGGTAAACTATTACATGAGTACCTCTGACATCCCTCATAATGAAAGGTTCTGTCATTTCGCTGATCTTGCCCGGATACCATTCATTGCTTATTGATTCTTTCGATATCGCATAAGGTATTTCGTCTATGTTCTGTCTTCTTGAGATTATCCCTCTTGAAGGAAGCAGCGGATATTCTAAGACTATATCAGAATACTCTTCCGAATTGAACTTCATCTTAACATTCTTGTCATCCTTCAACTGAACCGCCGAAGCATGATATGGGATTTCTGCAAACCCTTTGTCGATCGTCAAAGCGCTTCCCGCCCCGTTTATCTTTGAATATTTTACTCCGTCCTTTTCTACAACGGAAACAGTAAAATCAGCGACTTTGAAATCAAGACGCATTTCCGAATCGGACAGCCTGCTGTAATCGACAGTGAAACCTCTGCTGGTTTTTGCGAAAACCGATAATGTAATTAACATTACGGATGCAGCAATGATAAATCTTCTCATGGATCCTCCATTTTTGATTTTTATGTAAATTTCTGAATATTTCAATAGCTGTGTTAAGCTACCTTGCCTGAACGGATTAAGACTTGTTTTAAGATAATACCAGAAATCATGGTTGTCAATAATAAAAGAAAATAAAAAAGCCGGCGTGTTACACCGGCTCTCTTATTTTTATGATCATTCGATTACTTCGTCGCGTTCTTGCCAACTACATACCAGAACTTTCTTGATGCTGTATAAGTCGTTGTGTAT
>CALMWI010000061.1 GCA_937873545.1 uncultured bacterium
CTTCTTTGTTTAATTCACGGGCGAGCACGACTCTCGAAGCCCCCAGATTCTCCGCTTCTGATAATGCTGCAGAATTGGCTATACCGAATTGCGTACTTAGATGAAACTCAAAAGGAGCAAAATATTTCTCGAGCATATAAACAAGCGCCATGTCTTTAATAATAACCGCATCAGCCTTTATCTCTTTGAGATATATAAGTATTTTTGATGCGTCTTCAAGCTCTGATGATTTAAGATCGGTATTCAATGTAATATAAACCCTGACTCTTTTTGAGTGGGCATATGCGATCATTTCGGGGATCTCTTCGAAAGAAAAATTTCTTGCGGGCTTTCTTGCGTTAAAAACGCTCAAACCAAGATAAACAGAATCCGCGCCGCTTTCTACGGCGGCAAAAAAAGCTTCCTTATTTCCCGCCGGCGACATTAATTCCATAATTTTAACACTGCTATAAATTTATTTATGCGGTCTTATTTTATATTTGATCAACAGCTGGTTTTTTTCGACAGAGTCACCGGCTTTGACGAAAACGTTCTCAACAACAATATCATCAACAAGAGTTATTTCGTTTATCATTTTCATAGCTTCAAAAGTGATAAGTTTTCTGCCGGCTTTAACTTTTTTACCTTTTTTTGTAAAGACCTTAATTATCTGGCCGGGAATAAAAGCCCGTATCTCAACATCCTTCGGTTTAGGTTTGTAACCCCTTGTAGCAAGAAATTTCGGAGTAAAATTTGTGTGATACAAAGCGTTGTCAACAGTTACTATGTCATTCTCTGTATAAACAATGTCTTCAGCCTCGGAGATCTCTTTATCTACAACAGGCTCAGGTTCAGAACCGGGCCGGCTTTTATCTTTATCCTGCTCATTTATATTTTCATCATTTATCATATCAGCCTTCATTAATTTATTTAACGGTCTTGTCGGCTATAGAGGTATCGAATCATGCTTATGAAGTTTTTTATGCTTTTCTTTGTTTTTTGCAAGTTCGAACGAGGTAATGATCTTATCCCTTGTTTCCTCCGGGGTGATGACCGCGTCAACATAAGCTTTTGAAGCCGCATTATAAGGATTTGAGTATTTCTCTTTATACTCTTCGATTTTTGCCTTTCTAACCTCGTCGGGATCTTTTGCTTCAGCGATCTCTTTCGCAAAAATTATATTACATGCCCCTTCCGGTCCCATTACCGCTATTTCTGCAGTAGGCCATGCATAAACAAAGTCGGTTCTAAGATGTTTGGATGCCATAGCGATATAACCGCCGCCGTAAGCTTTTCTTATAATTACAGTGACTGTCGGAACTGTAGCTTCAGAGTAAGCGAAAAGAAGTTTAGCGCCGTGCCTGATCACTCCATAATGTTCCTGATCTATACCGGGGAGGTATCCGGGAAGATCTACGAGCGTCAGGATGGGGATTCCGAAAGAATCGCAGAATCTTACGAACCTTGCGGCCTTGTCGCTTGAATCCACATCAAGAACCCCTGCAAGATACTTGGGGTTGTTCGCTACTACGCCAATCGGTTTTCCGTCCATCCTTGCAAAACCTACAGTAATGTTCGGAGCGAACATCTGCTGGACTTCAAGGAATTTTGAATCATCTACAAGCAGCCCGATCAGGTCTTTCATGTCGTATGAATTTTTTGCTTCAGCCGGCAGTACTTTAAGAATGTCTTTTTTACTTTTCGGAGGATGAGGTTTTGCTTCAGGCAAAGGCTTATCCCACGATGATGGCAGATAACTTATGAGATCCCGTATCTGTTCAAGAGTTTCTTTCTCAGAAGTCCCGAAAAAGTGGGCGTTTCCGGTTATCTCGTTATGTACCCTTGCGCCGCCGAGGCTTTCAGGATCTATCTTTTCATTCAATACGGATTCAATAACTTTCGGTCCGGTTATGAACATCTGAGATAATTTGTCAACCATGAACACAAAGTCAGTAATAGCCGGAGAATATACAGCTCCGCCTGCGCACGGTCCCATAATCACGGATATCTGCGGGATCTTACCGCTGTTTATTGTATTTCTGTAAAATATTTCTCCATAACCTGCAAGAGAGTCAACACCTTCCTGAATTCTTGCACCGCCGGAATCATTGATCCCGATCACAGGCATTCCCATATTAGATGCTATATCCATTACTTTTGTTATTTTTGCTGCATGCATCTTACCCAACGATCCGCCCGCAACAGTAAAATCCTGTGCGAATACGCAGACCGGTCTTCCGTCAATTTTGCCGAAACCTGTTACAACTCCGTCTCCGGCAAGTTTCTGTTTGTCCAAGCCGAAATCCCGGGCCTGATGCTCAACGAACAGGTCGATTTCATTAAAAGTGTTTTTATCGAGAAGATATTCTATCCTTTCCCTCGCGGTCATGAGGCCTTTTTCTTTTCTTTTTACTATCTTGTCTTCTCCGCCGCCCTTCTCAAGATGTCTCATTTTCGCAACAAGAAGTTTTACTTTTTCAAGCATTTAGTCCTCCGGCTCAATTATTGATTTACCGAACTGTTTCGGCAACATAATTTAAGGTATATTTTTTACAAACGCAATTTTTTTATGTTATCAAAATATCACTTGACATTGAAAAGACGAATAACTATATTTGCGCTGTTTTGCGGGTATGGTGGAACTGGCAGACACGCCAGACTTAGGATCTGGTGCCTTACGGTGTGGGGGTTCAAATCCCTCTATCCGCACATGAAGCGGTTTTCGGACCGCTTTTTTATTTCCGGTTAAGGACCCGCCAGATAATATAACTTAATTTATGTTAAGATTTTACTTGACCGGAAATAAGACGCAATTTATATTTGTGACAAAATGCGTGGTGTTGTGAAATAAGTAACAACACTGTAAAAGAAATAAAAAATGAGAGGAAAAAATGTACAAACTAAAAGAATTCATGGCTGAACTTGAAAGAAAAAACCCGGCGCAACCGGAATTTATTCAGGCTGCAAAGGAAGTTGTAGAGTCAGTGATCGATATGGTAAACGAGAATCCCCGTTACCTGAAAGCCAAAATTCTTGACAGAATCACTGAACCTGACAGAGTTTTCATGTTCAAAGTAGAATGGGAAGACGATAAAGGCGAAATTCAGGTAAATAAAGGCTACAGAGTTCAGTTTAACA
>CALMWI010000062.1 GCA_937873545.1 uncultured bacterium
TTCTGTAGCATTTTTCGGATCTGCCTGTTCCTGCCTTCCTTAAGTATGATGCTGATCTTGGTCAGCTCGATCCTTTTGACTATCGCAGGCTGGGTCTTGACGCCTTCGATCATGATGCCTTTCTGAAACCGTTCGATCATGGTTCTTGTAACAGTTTCCATCGTGGTCACGATATACTCTTTTTCCTTCTCGAAGGACGGGTGCATGAGCTTATACGCGAAATCACCGTCATTGGTGAGCAGCAGCAGTCCCGAGGAATCTTTGTCGAGCCTGCCTACCGGATAGACCCGTTCTTTGATGTTCTTAAGAAGATCGGTAACTAGCGGGGAAGAGGAGTCGGTCTGCTTGAGCGATGTGATGTATCCTACAGGCTTATTGAGCATAATGTAAATGTAATCGGATTTTATCGCTTTGATCTCATGTTCATTCACTTCGACGACATCTTTGTCCGGATCAACTTTGGTTCCGAGCTCGGTAACAACTTTGCCGTTGACCTTGACTAGTCCGTCGGTTATGAATTCTTCGCACTTTCTGCGCGAAGCTACGCCTTTATCGGCGAGATATTTTTGAAGCCTTATAAGTTCTGACATTACACACCCAGCTTGGTGAACAGGCCGTCAAACGAACCGTTTGTCATGATGATTATAACTGAATCTGCATCAGCTTTGCTTTTGATGTAACCGGCAACATCCGAGCTGTCGTCGTAATGAACTACCGTTTTGCCTTTGGCTCTAATGTCGCTCATCTGCTTATTCATGTCGAGCTTCTCATCGCTTTTGAGCTGATCCTCGCGGTCTATTTTGCCAATTATGATATGATCGGCTATTGACAGGGCTTCCGCTAGCTCGTTCTGGAAAATATTCCGTTTGGTCGTATTCGATCTCGGTTCGAAAGCAGCAATGATCTTTTTGCTTTTGAACTCTTCTCTGACTTCGGTCAGAACATTTCTGACTGCTGTCGGATGATGCGCGAAATCCTCGATCAGCTCAGCTCCGTTCACCTTGCCGCGATACTCCATTCTCCTTTTTACGCCCTCGAATGATTCTATCGAGCGCTTTATCTGAGCTACATCAAGCCCGTAGAAAAGCGAGGCTATGATGCCTGCCGTGAAATTGTATATCTGATAATTTCCGCAGCGCTTCACGACCGGGGAGATGACGGTCTTTTCTTCATGAACGAGATCGAATGTTGAAGTTTCGCCTTCATGCCTGATATTTCTGATCTGCCATTTGCAGTCTTTTCCCTGTCCGAATGAATCTATCGGAGTGAAAGCCTTGGCGGTCACATCGCGCACATTCTGTTCATCGTACTTGGCAATGATCCTGCCGTTGCCCGGAACTATGTTCACGAGTCTGGTGAATTCCAGCAGGATATGATCGATGTCGCGGTAAATGTCGCCGTGATCGAATTCTATGTTGTTTATTATGCAGCAGTGAGGTTTGTAATGAACGAACTTCGGCCGTTTGTCGAAGAAAGCTGTGTCGTACTCGTCCCCTTCGATAATAAAATAATTGCCTTCTCCGTTCTTGAAACCGCCTTCAAGCCCGACTGGAATTCCACCGATAAGGAACGACGGATCTTTTCCGGCATCGGTAAATATCTTTGATATAATTGAAGTCGTCGAGGTTTTGCCGTGTGTGCCTGTAACTACAATAGAATTTTTATCCTTGATGAACATATACTTCAAAAGCTCGGGCAGAGCCATAAAATTCATTCTTGAATTTAGAGTTCTTTCAGCTTCAGGGTTTCCTCTCGAGATCGAATTTCCTATGATCACAAGGTCGGGGTTCCAGTCTAGGTTTTTCTCATCAAATCCCTTGTAAAGGAACATTTTTTCTCTTTCGAGCATACCGCCGATCGGAGGATAAAAAGCCTTGTCGCTGCCCCGCACTTCATATCCCTGTCTTTGAAGGTAGATCGCCGCATTCCCCATCAGCGTTCCGCAGATACCTATAAAATGAATTTTTTTAATATTGAACATAAATACTCCGGAATTAATTTAACACCTGCAATATAAAAAGATAAACAGAATATTACAAGGCGGAGTTTTTTCGATATTACCGTAAATTATTCGCCAAACAATCCCGTCGAAAGGTATTTCTCGCCTCTGTCGGGAAGATGACGACGATTACTCCTGACTTGATGCGTTTAGCTGTTTCGAGCGCGGCATACATAGCCGCTCCGCTGCTCATTCCGACGAATATTCCTTCCTTTTGTACGATCTGTTTGGTCATATCGAACGCCTGTTCAGTTGTGACCAAAACAGTTTCATCTATCTTAGCAGGGTCGTAGATGGCGGGAACTATCGCTTCCTCCATGCTTTTGAGGCCCTGTATATAGTGGCCTTTCTCGGGATGCGCGCAGACTATTTTGATCCTCGGATCGTTCTCCTTCAAAGCTCTTCCGACGCCCATGATAGTACCCGAAGTGCCAAGCGCCGATACGAAATAATCTATCCTGCCGTTGGTCTGCTTCCATATTTCTTCACCTGTCGTCTTATAGTGCGCGATCTTGTTGTATTTGTTCGAGAACTGATCGAGGAAAAAATATTTTTCAGGATTCTTCTTTATGAGTTCTTTCGTTTTAAGTATGGCTCCGTCGGTACCGAGAGACGCATCTGTCAGAGTTACTTTCGCACCGAACGCCCTGATCATTTTAACTCGTTCCGCCGATACGGCTCTGCTCATCACTATCTCGACATCGTAGCCTTTGAGAACGCCTATCATGGCCAGAGCTATGCCGGTATTGCCCGATGTGGGTTCTATGATCGTTTTCCCTTTAACGAGAAGCCCTTCCGCTTCTGCCTGTTCGGTCATTTTCAACGCGATCCTGTCCTTTATGCTCCCTGTAGGATTGCAGCCTTCAATCTTTGCGTAGATATTTACATTTTTTTCCTGATTAAGTTTTGTGATCTTTACAAGCGGCGTATTGCCTATGGTCTGCAGAATGTTCTCATATATCATGATATCCTCAACTGTTTTCGTTCATATTTGTATTTTTTTGTAAAAAGGATTCCGGTCCTAAAATTCAGGCCGGCAGAGAAGGTACATCAACATCGCGCAGAATATGTAAAGTCCGAAAATTTCATGCGGCAAATATATACTGAAAAAATATCAAAGTCAAACGGAATATCGGAAGAATATTTTATGTTGATTTGGAAAGTTATATTAAGTAAATTCAGTTTAATGTATTTTATTAAGAGGGATTATGAAAATAGCGGTATGCGGGATAGCCTGCGAAAAATGCCCGAGGATGATAAAAAAAGAATGTCCTAACGGAGAAAAGGGCTGTACACCGAGGCTGAATAAATTCTGTAAAATAGCCACATGCGCATTCGAAAAGAAAGTGAATATGTGCTTTGAATGCAAAGAATTTCCCTGCGAGATCACAAGATCGGGTCCCATCAGCTACGGGTACTGCGAATATATCTCGGGGAAGAATAAAAGCTGATCAGGTTCTGAATAATGAGCGCAGTTAATCTTTATATCAAAGTAGTTCAAAGCGGAGATCTGACCGGGAATGACAGGAATGAGATCATTTCTTTATGCACAAGGGCATATGAGGAGGATTTCGGGTCTATGTTCGATGATTTCCCGGGATCCGTCCATATACTGGGCTATGCTGACGGTATTCTTGTAAGTCATGCCATGTGGATCACGAGAGCACTTCAGGCGGGGAACGGACCTGTTATGCGGACGGCTTATATTGAGGCAGTCGCTACGGATAAAGCGTTCCGTAACCGCGGATTCGCCTCGCAGATCATGAGGCGGACGGCAGAGGAAATCAAGGATTTCGACCTTGGAGCGCTCTCGCCTTTCAGCGAGGAATATTACGCAAGGCTGGGATGGGAAAAATGGAAAGGCCCGCTTTTCATAAGAACCGAAAAAGGTCTTGTCAGATCAGCGGAGGACGAAGAAGTGATGATATTAAGGCTACCCGGAACACCGGAGCTTGACCTGAATGATACATTATCCGCGGAATGGAGAAGGGGAGAGCTGTGGTGAACGGCGATATAGAGAACGCATGAACAGAGTAAAAGACAAGAGTCTTGACATGCAATTGCTTATTGTTTATATTAAATCAGTGTTTAACGCATATGAATTAATTATATTGATGATAGCAGGTTCGTAATGGATAAAGATCATATATTAGCTATAGACTGCGGGACTACACTAATTAAGACAGCTGTTGTAAACAGGGCCGGAGACATATCCGGATTAAGATCGGCCGAGATCAGGACTTTGATCCCGGAACCAGGCTGTGCTGAGCAGGATCCCGAAGAGATATGGAATACGGGATATAACCTGATGCTTAAAACTCTGAAGGAAAGCTGTGTTCCGCCCCATAGGATAGCATCCATCGGTATAGCTAATCAGAGAGAAACGGCCATTATCTGGAACATAAGAACCGGCAAACCTTATCGCAATGCGGTATTATGGTACGACAAACGAGCAGAGGGTCTTTGCTCTGAAATGTCTGATATAATAGGAGTTGAGGGGGTGCAAAGGACAGGGATGTACTCAATACCCAACACTTCAGCAATGCTCCTCGCATATCTTTTTAGAAATGATGCGCGAATCAGGCATGGAGCTGAAAAAAATGAAGCACTGTTCGGAAATGTCAATACATGGCTGTTATGGAAACTGACAGGAGGAAAAGCGCATTATACAGATATTTCAAATATGTCGGTCACTCAGCTTCAGAACGCAAAAGAACTCGAATATGACTCAAAAATGCTTTCACTTTTAAATATACCTGAAAATATCCTTCCTGAGATAAGGGGAACCTGGGAAGTATTCGGACGCACGGATGAAAAACTTTTCGGAGGAACTAAAATACCTGTTTCTGGTATGCTCGGAGATCAAATGGCGGCTTCTCTCGGGCAGGGCTGTGTAAAAAAAGGAGATGTAAAATCCACTTTCGGAACAGGCTGCTTTACGGTTATGAACTCAGGAAATGTATATGTTCCCCCCGCACACGGACTGTATTCACCGGTTCTATGGGGTGCAAGAAAAAATGCTGTTTACGGTCTTGAAAGCTTTTTTGAGATAAACGGCGACAGGAAAGATAAAGCTGTAATTGAAGATGCCGTATTTCAGAATGCGGAGATTATACGCAGAATGGAAAAATTCACCGGACAAAAGGTTAAAACTTTACGAATTGACGGCGGAATGTCGGCAAGTGATCATTTGTGCCGGTATCTGGCCGACTTTCTCGGGGTCACGGTAGAAAGACCGCTCATAAAAGAAGCTACGGTTCTGGGTGCGGCGTATCAGGCAGGCATAACAGCAGGTTTCTGGAGTTCATATGAAGAAACATCGGAATTGTGGAAGAGAGAAAAAGTATTCGAACCAAGGAAGAAATGAAGAGAACGGAGTGAGATGAAATGACGGAGAACATTAATAAAAGAATGGAAGAAGGAATAAAACTGGCCAGGCTCGGTTTTTACTCTTATCTGTTCGACGGAACTATTCTTTCTGCCGACCAGGAGACTTTCGATTTTTTTGAGCTCGAAGGATTATATAGTGATCATGTTTCACTGGCAGGCAAGAACATAGAGACACTTTTCGAATATACAGGACCAAAGGGCAGACTTAGAGAAGAATTGAAAGCGAAAAAAAGTGTGTCCAGATTCGAATATGGTATAAAGACCCTCAAAGGCAATGAGAAATGGGGAATGCACAACAGTTATTTATTTCAGGATGAGGAAACAGGCAAAGAAGCTGTTCAGGTATGTTTTTTCGACATAACCGACAGAAAAAGGCAGGAGGAAGAGAAGATACTTCTTAAGGAAAGGCTTGTCCAGTCCGAGAAACTGCAGGCTCTGGGTCAGCTCGCCGGAGGCATTGCCCACGATTTTAACAATCAGCTGACGGGAATTATCGGGTTCGCGGACCTGCTGAGGTATGAATTACAGAGTAATGTAAGATTATCGCATTATGTTGAAAACATCTTGATCTCTGCCAGGCATTCAGCCGGATTGACTAATCAGCTGCTGGCCTTCGCTAGAAAGGGGAAATACCTGTCCGTGGAGATAGATGTTCACCGCACAATAATGGAAGTAATCTC
>CALMWI010000063.1 GCA_937873545.1 uncultured bacterium
GAAATCTGATCTTTGAATTTGAGATCAATAATATTTTTAATAATGTTAATGTAAACAGCGTTTATCCCCACAGCGGATCTTATTATCTAAAATCAGATGAAAATTATAACTATCCGATAATGAAAAATAACGGCTCAATCTTTCAAAGAAGAAATTTCAAGTTTACAATTTCATATCAGATGGGAACAGCAAGTATGAATGACAGATTCAAAACATTTGACACTTTGTAGCACAAAACCTGAGTTATGTAAATTACAGATTGCCTTATTTTACTTTGCGTGTTTAAAGTAAATTATGCTGATATCTTTATCTATGGCAATTTCTCTTAGGTTTATTTTATCCCGGCTTCTTTCTTCAGCTTTTCGACATCAAGCTCTTTTATCCATTCCGGAAGATTGACCCATATCTCGTGATAGTTGTAGCCGCCTTCCTGCATTTCTTTTATCGCTTCCTCCTTTGTCCAGCCCTGAACGGCTATGCGGTAGATCGCGCACATGGTCCCTGTCCTGTCGGCCCCGTGCTGACAATGGAAAAGCACCGGCTGGTTTTTCGGGTTTGTCACTATCTGAAGGAACCTGACGGCTTCTTTGAATTCCGGATGCCAGGCTTTCATATAAATATGCTCGTAAGACATTCCCGTATCCCCTATCTCGTCCCTGTCCGAATTGAACGATCTTAAGTTGATGACCGTTTCTATTCCGAGTTTTTTCAGGTTTTTCATTCCTTCTTTTTCAGGCTGGGCTGAACGATATAGCTTATCCGTTATTTTATGCAGGTTGGGTACTCCTTCCATTTTGACAGGCTGAGCCCATTTTTCCGGTCTCTGAACCGTAGCCTTTGCGTCCCTTGCGCCTGAATCATATATGACTGAGCCCCAGTTCTTCATTTCGGAAGGAAGTATCACGAGCGGTATTTTATCTTCGGGACCGAACCATTTTTTATATACATACACCCCAAGCTCACTGCAATACCATCTCTCTTTGTCGTTTATACCTACGGTGCCGAGGAAGTCATACTGCTTACCGACTTTATCCAGTGCATTTTTGACTGCTTCAGCCCTTACGGAAGATGAAACAGCCCATTTTGGTCTGATGAGCACGAGCTGATGCGATTTGCCTACGAAATCCGAAAGACCTGTAGTATGAATACCTTTGCCTTCAGCTTCGATTATCTGATTGTTCAGACTGTCATAAACTACTACATGGCTGAAATCCGTCCAGGTCGCCGTCGAGACTATCTGATCGGAAACGTGGTAACCGCGGGTTACAAGCCAGTCGCCGTGTTTAATCTTCTCTTTAATGGCATCGTAGAATTTTTTGCTCTGCACCGAATATGTAATCGTATCCGGCTTCGTTATAAAAGGATCGCTATAAAGCAGGACTGCTGCGGTTATAATACATGTGAACAAATATTTTTTCATGACTTTTACTCCGTTAATACTCGAAACTGCTTCCGCCTATGAATTCTTTGATGATCGATGTGTTGGGTATATCTTCGTTGGTTATCGGAAGAAAGAACGAAAGGAATTTTAAAAGCCTCATAGCTTCGGCATATTCTCTAGCGTTCTCAGGAACCTCGTTTATAATAGGCTCAGCGAATTTCTTCAGCACGCTGAATTCATAAAGAAGCGCAGAATTGAACATGATGTCGGCTTCTTCCTGATACGGGAAAATGTTCTTCTCCTCCCCTGCTCTGACGCTCGGCCATCGTTTGAGCGTGGCTAACGCGGTATGCCCCCTGTAATTGTAATCCCTGACTATCCTTCTGATCAGCCTGTTGTCGGTAGTAGGGATCCTGTTGTGCCTGTCGATCGATATCTGTGTGAGTGCAGACACGTATATTTTGAATTTAAGGTCGTTAGAAATGCGCAGCGTCAGCTTCGGATTAAGCCCGTGGATGCCTTCCACTACGATGATGTTGTTGCTTCCGCATTTCAATTTTTGACCGGCTGTTCTTTTTCCGGTCTGGAAATCGAACTTCGGTATCTCCACCTCTTCCCCTTTGAAAAGGTTTAAAAGGTTCTCATTGAAAAGTTTTATATCAATTGCCTCAATGGATTCAAAATCATATTCGCCGTTAGCGTCTTTGGGAGTATGTTCCCTGTCCACGAAATAATCGTCCAGTGAAATTACCAGCGGCTTAAATCCTGCCACCTGTAACTGAATGCTGAGCCTTTTTGAGAAAGTGGTCTTGCCTGAAGATGAAGGTCCTGAAACCAGAACAAGTTTTACCCCCTTTCTGTCCGAGATCAAATCGGCTATATCCGCCACTTTCTTTTCATGAAGTGCCTCGGCGATCTTGATCAGGTTCCCTGCTTTTTTTTCAATTATCTGCTGATTCAGTTTGCCGACATTCTCCACATCAAGCAGTTTTACCCACTTGCTGTGCTCGTTAATAATGTCGAAAAGTTTATTCTGGGGTGTCTGCTCGACAACTTTATCAGGCTGAGTTGCAGAAGGCAGCTGCAGAAGCATACCTCCGAAGTATTCGGTCAGGTTAAAAACATTTAGGCTTCCGGTTGAAGGAGCAAGGAACCCGTAGAGATAATTCACTATACCGTCAAGCTTGTAAACAGAAGTATATATTCTCTTCCTCTGACGCAGGATCAGCTCCTTGTCGTCAAGTCCCTGGCTGACAAATAACTTAATGGCTTTTTCCGACTCGGTCTTAAACCTTTCGAACGGAATATCTTCTGATATTATTTCCTTCATCTTTTCTTTGATCTCAGATATTGTTTTTCGGTCAAGAAGATTTTTCCCATGCCCGTCAGACAGCTCGCAGTAATAGCCTTTTGAGATCGCGTGAAGGACATAAAGTCTGCATTCAGGAAAAATATCGTTTACAGCTTTGCACATTACAAAAATAAGCGACCTGAGATATGCGCTCAGTCCGTTGGGATCAGTTCTGTCAATGAATTCAACTTCGCATTCGCCGGTAACAGAATAAGAAAGCTCTTTAAGCGTATTGTTTACTATGGCCCCGATTACCGGATGCTTCAGCCCCGGATCATGTTTTAAGGCAATGTCGAATAATGTTTCGCCGAAGGCTATCCGTACCGTTTTTCCTGTATTGACGCATTTTATTTCAAATTCTGAATTCATTTATAACTCCGGTACTATTTTATCTTATATATCAGATCTGCCTGAAAATATGTTCTGGCTACAGATTCATCAGACAGCAGCTTGCTGTCCGCATATCTCGCGTTCAGAATTAAATTTTCGAATTCAATACCCGCAAAGATCCCTATAGTATGCCTGTAAATATCTCCTATATCAGGCATGTTCTCAGTGAAAACCGATGGAAGAAGCTGATAATCCAGTGACAGCTTAAGATTTTTATCCAGATTATAGCCGACAACAAAATTATGTTCCGAGACCCACGGATATGTCAGCTGAAGTCCGTCATCATCATCATAATATTTTTCGAAATTCCTGTAAATAAATGAATAGACCGCGTAAAAATCTTTAAGCTTGTAATTAAATCCTGCCGAACCGTGGAACTTATCGAAGTAATCTCTCTCGCTTCCGTTCTCGTTTTCATCAATTTCAAAATCTAAGAATACCGGAGACACAGCCGAAACGAACATTGATGACTTTTTATTGACTTTTGCATTGATGTGCATACCCGCAGAAAAACCGCCCCGTCTGAAAACATATTCTCCGCCGTTGTCGTTCTGATTCACTTTATATGTGGACATCAGCATATCGAACGACAATCCCACCTGGTGCTTTTTCTGGTCTGACAATACTCCGATAGAAACCGCGTCCCGCTTTTTTATAATCTCTTCAAAACCGTCGTTGTTTAAGACGGATTTATAAGGTGTGTAATATGCCAGAAAAGGCATGAAATCCTTTCTGTGATTCCATAACACGCTGAAATTCTTTAAAAGATCTATATTCTCGCTGTTTGAAACATCTCTCCCATACATCTCTCCCTCCTGCTTTACATACGGAGATACCGAGATCAGGAGCTTCAATTTCGCATCGATGTTGTCAATATCGACCGGAAGAAATCCGAATAGAGAATTGCCTGTATATGAGGAAAGTGCTGTTACAGGCTCGTTGTTAAAATTTTCATGATAGTTATAGTATGTTTTAACTCCGCCTCCATAAATTCTGCACGCGCATATTGATATCAGTATAGCTATAAGTATATTAAACTTCAAACCATTCTCCTTTCTTTAAGTTTCATATCGGATAAATTTAAACACAAAATCCGAGATATGAAAGTATTGAAATAATAAATATTGATTTTTATTTTAATATTAGTTAATTTATTACTCAAGAAGCGAAATCTAACTGACAGGTGAAAATGCTTTCCGCAAAAATACTGGAATATCTAAGTAAAAATCTTCTGTTTGAGAACATACCGTCCGATGATCTTCAAAAGCTGGATGATTCGCTTTTTCAGGTTCGTGAATACAAAAAGGACGAACTGATCATTGAGCAGAATGCCGATCCTGACGGGATATATCTCATTTTAAAAGGTTCGGTTATCATCAAAAAATCCACGATGAAAGACACGGTTGATGACGAAGCTAATAAAGAAGTCATTCTCAATTACTGCAGCAAAAACGAATTCGTAGGCGAACTTGCTCTGGTAAGCAATAAAAAAAGAGCTGCGAATGTTTATTGTTTCAGCGAAGTAGCCAAGATAATTTTTGTTAATACTGACGATTTTTATAAGATCTATGAGATAATTCCGGGTATCCAGAAGAATCTGGGTAAAACGATCGCTGAGAGGCTCGGTGAGACTTCTATAAGAGCTGCGAATGAATCCAGCAAGTACAAGAAGCTGTACGAACTTCAGCTTGAAAACTCGATGAGAACGGCTGAACTTCTCAAAGCTCAAAAAGAATCCGAGAAAAGAAATCAGGAACTTGTTCAGAGCCAGAAGGACATTAAAAGATCAGCCATCGTTGAAACTATTCTCACGATGGTAAATACGGTCAATTATGATTTTGCGAAGCTGATCAGCGATGCCGGTGAAGCTTATAAAAAACTCCATCCGGACGGCTCAAGTGACGATCTCGGGATTATATTAAAAACGATCAGGGAGAGATTAAGCCTTTATTCCGACAATTCTTCGCTTGAATTCGGGTTTGATGAACAGGGTAAAAAAATAATCATTTTTAAAAACAGGGATGAAGTATGAGCCTATTCAGTTTTTTCCGGTTTGAAGAAAAGACCGACAAAAAGATCAAAATAGCTGCGAACCTGTCCTTTCTGGCCTGTTTCGGTGCAGCAGGTTGGATAGCGTCGGCTATGAATTTTTCCGCTTCAGAATTAAATCTCAATGCTCTCGATTTCGGTTTCGTACTTACTTCAAATGAACTCGCTGTGATCTTCGGCTTTATAATCTCGCTGCTTCTTTCATATATCTCAGAATCAAGACTGCTCGGAATACTTGTGTCTATGGCCGGAACAGGCATAATTCTGACTGCTTTGGCAGGTTTTGAGAATCCGATATTCGGATTTCTTTACTCGATCTTTAACGGAATACATCCATTTGCTATAAATATGGCTATTTTTGCTTTTCTGCTTTCACTGAGCATAGAATATTTTGAAATGAGCAGGGATTCACTTGTTAAACACAGCACCGACAGTACGATGACCGCTGTAATTCTCAGTAAAATCTCCGCATATTCTCTTCTAGGAACAGCGGCAGGATACTTAGTCGTGACGATTCTCGGATTCTTTTCATTCGATTATTTTTACTATGTTCTGTATATACTTATCGGCCTTCCGTTAATTATTATAGGCATCATGAGCTCTAAACAAGCCGAAGCTGCAAAAGCTCTCAAGGAAAATGTCGAATTAATTATACGGGGTAAATTCACGAATTTTTATATTCTTACTTTCTGTACTGCATCTTTGAATATTATCATGGTATTTTTCGGAACGTTCTTTCTTGTTTACAAATTCAAAATGAGCCTAGGGTTTATCGGACTGGTCTTCCTTCTTCATTCGGCACTTGTATTCTTCTTGAGAAGAAAAGCCACCGAGATCATGAAAGAAAAAGGCGAAGATAAGACGATGAAGATAAGATATATGGTCACGATAGTATTTTTCGCGGTACTTATTGTGTGCGCAGCTCCTTTTATCGCCGAGCATTCTTTTATGAAGTATGTTGTGCTCGGACTTCTTGCGCTTTACGGCACTACTACTCTTTTCGATGTTTCAATAAAAAGTTTTATTTCATATTTTGCTTCGCCCAACGAACAAAGATCTAATCAGATGATCTATACCAGGCTGATCCAGCTATCTAAAATAATAATTCCCGTAACCGGTGGCGTCTTATGGAAGCTTTTAGATTTTTATGCGGTCTTCGGGTTTGGCATTCTGCTGGCGGGTCTGTGTCTGTGGAGAGCTTTTATGATATACGCCGCTTACAATGACAGCGGAAATAATCCGGCCGAAGAGGGATAGAGTTCTATCTAATAAAAATGGCGGTCTGAAAAAACCGCCTTTTTTTATATATACCCAGAGGGAATCGAACCCCCAACCGCCTGGTTCGTAGCCAGGTACTCTATCCAATTGAGCTATGGGTACAAGTCTATTTCGATGCGGAGACGGTGGGATTCGAACCCACGTTTCCTTGCGGAAACACGCTTTCCAGGCGTGCGCCTTAAGCCGCTCGGCCACGTCTCCAACGGTCTTCCAAGCGGGGTAAATATAATGTTTTCCTGAATCTTAGTCAATTTGATTTATCATATTAATGATTCATCAATTACGGATACTTATTCTCCAAGGATTTTACATACACTCTGTACCTGCTTCTGACCGCTGATGAATTAGACAAAGAGAAAAGTCCGAGCCCGTTTACCACATTAGTATATCTCTCCTCTCCTCCGTACCTTGCTTCCATATACGAACGGAAAACCTTATCGGTCGAAGAAAATATAACTGTATGCATACCTTCATGATATAAAGCGTACCAGTAAATCTGAATACTGCGCAGGTAATAGTCCATAAAGTCGGAGCCGTATCTTTTCTTATCCTTGAATATCTGTGTCTCGATCGGATAGTCCTCCCAGACAGTCTCGGTCGTGTCCTCGAGCCAGAAGGAAGTGTCTGTTCTGCATATTTCATCAGGAACTATCCTGAATGATGCCATCCGGTTTTCGAATAATATCTGTAGCGAATCAAATCTACAGGATATGAGTTCAAGGTCGTCGAAGCTTTCTCCTCTCCTGTAATACAAAGTATCGACAGCTGAAGGATCTTCCGTTAATGATGCCATTTCCGCACCTGTGGCACTATTACTGACTGTGATGTCCGCAAGTTCAGGAGGGCAGACAGTTTCCGCATGTATCATTCCGTAGTCGGGGTGAACAACTTCGATCCTGTAAGTATTTCCGGCTTTGAACCCGCTAGTGAAGTCTGTTTCGTTCATATAATATATTCCGCGTCTGTCTGCATATTCTGAAAGATTTCCCGCCAGAGTGAAGATCGTATCGTCCGGAGATCTTTCATAAAGTATAACAGTTG
The DNA here is from genome assembly GCA_937873545.1 of uncultured bacterium. Taxonomy (GTDB): domain Bacteria; phylum UBA4055; class UBA4055; order UBA4055; family UBA4055; genus UBA12480. Next base: position 7,491 of record CALMWI010000063.1, read on the forward strand.
CGCCTGATACTCCAAGATTTTCCAGATTTATTGACTCATTGACTTCGCCGGTCCGTGTTAAATACAGACTGTCTATCGTGGAATCCGCTTTGGCATAGCAGTATAAAGCCAGCTGTTCATCGTATTCTGTTGAATCTCCCGTTTCGCAGGATATAATTATGGCAAGAACGGCCGCCGAGATCAGTGTTTTTATATAGATTTTCTTCATATCATGCTCCTAAAATGTATAGCTTAAACGGATAGAAGGAAGGATGGGCAGCATCGGAAATACATCTTTCACGACAGTATCATCCTCATCCCGCTCATCATATATATACGACTGTACATTCTCCCTGTTCGTAAGATTCAGTACGCTCAGGTTCAAAAGGAGTTTTGATCCGTTCTTATAGAACCATGTATAATTCGCGCTTATATCCCATCTGAAATAATCCGGATAGCGCATTTTATTTCTTTCCCCTTTTACGGGAACTATATTTTCGGTGCCGTCCTCCAGTATCTCGGTATAATACCCGATGTTTTCTGTGTAAGGTCTTCCGGAGCTGTATGTAATTATAGTTCCGAAGCTCCATTTTTTGTTAATGTTATAATTGAGAGAAGTTTTAAAGCTGTGCGGCACATCCCAGTGCGCATCGAATTCATCAGCTTCCTCGTAAGGGTCGTCGATTGTCTTGACTACTTTGCCGTATGTGTATGACATATTCCCGTTGAATTTTCCCAGCTGTCTCTCGACCATCAGCTCAATACCGTATGCATGTGCATAGCTGTTGACGAAATTACTGTCGATCACCATTTCCTCTATGATATCGTCAGTTGCAGATGTTGTCTCTTTCCAGTTCTGGAGGTTCTGCATATATTTGTAATATCCTTCGATCGTGAACTTATAATCCCCGCCCGCTATTCTTCTCGTCGTCTCGTAACCCAGTGAGGCATTGTCGCAGATACCGGGATCGACGGAATCATCTATCGGGAACCAGTTGTCAACTATCTGAAGCGACTGGTTTTCCTGCTGGACGGTGAAAAGGTTTTGAAAATACCTTCCGCCGCTGAGAGTGACCGAGCTGAAATCATTCATCATATATTTTAGACTCAGCCTCGGCGATGCCGTCAGCCTGAATGCGTCATTCAAAATAGCACAGTGCTCGAACCTGATACCGGGTTTTATAGTGAATTTTGAGTTCCATGTTTTTGAACCTTCAAAAAACAGCGAATATATGTAATAGTTACCCTCTATATCCATAAGTTCTGTTCCGGCGAACTCCTGATCGTATCTGATAAAGAACCTCTGGACTTCGAATCCGGTCTTATAAATAAGATCATTTGCGGCAAAATATTCCGTTGTATTTTTCAATGATACATCGCCGATCTCATTCTTGTACTTGAACGATCCGAAGGCATCCATGTTTATTTTGAAGCTGGAATATGACAGTTTAGAATTCGAATACAGCTTCGGCGAAAAGATGTGTCTCCATCTTAAAGCGTATGTATCGTTGCCCCAGCCCATGTTCATGTCGAACTGGTTGAATTCCAGATTATCCGAGCCCAGATAAGTGCTGAAGATCAGCCTGTCGTCAGTACCAAAATCCTTGTAGAGCTGACCCTGCCCGTCCCAGAAATAGTACGAGGGGTATTCATCTCCAAGCATTTCGAGTATCGGATCGATGTAACTTCTCCTTGCCGCGATCAGAAATCCGCCGCCGAAAACCGGTCCTGTCACAACTCCCTCTCCGGCAAAAAGCGAGGCTGAGATATTACCCTCGAATTTCTCTTTGTTACCGTCCCTGCTCCTTATGTCGAGCACGGATCCCAGCCTTCCGCCATACTCCGCGGGGTAAGCCGATTTGATCAGTTTGGAATCCCTTAACGCGTCTGTAATGAACGTGGAGAATACGCCGAAAAGGTGTGAAGGATTATACACAGGTATTTCATCGTAAAGAATAAGGTTATGATCATTATTACCTCCGCGCACGTATAGTCCCGTAGAATAATCCGATACCGATACAATCCCGGGAAGAGTCTGGATGGATCTGAAAAGATCAGGCTGGATGAAAGTCGCGGAAGTTTTAATATCTCTCGGTTTTATCTTTAGTTGCCCTGTCCTGATGTTCATTACCTCCTCAGTGTGCTCACCTTCGCCTTCAACGACAATATCTATACCTTCAAGTTCGATCACCTCAGGATCAAGCTTTATCTCAACTTTTTTTGACTGGTCTCTTTCAAATATAACTTCTTTTGTAAATAATTTGTAGCCAAGAGCGCTTGCAACGAATTTTTGTTTGCCCTGCGGTATATTTGAAATCACGAAATACCCGTTGATATTTGTTGCAGAACCCAGTGAAGTTCCATCGAAATAAACATTTACATCCGCTACTGCTTCATTCGATGACGAATCCTTAACATGTCCGGAAATCACCGCTGCCTGTATATAGCTTAAAAACAATAAAATTACAAACAGATGAATTTTCATTTCACCTCGCGGAATTTTTCAGAGCTGTTATGGTCCGGGTATCTTTTCATTGAATGATACATAATATAGATGGCCAGCATCATGATTGCCGCCGCTATCAGAAATGTAGTGTAGAAGCCTATATAGGCATAGATCGCGACTCCTATAAGGGGAAAGAATATTCCTCTTATGCCTGTAAGGGTAATATGAATTGACTGATATACTCCGACCTCATCGCTTTTACAAAAATATGTGCTGCCTATATCCCATAAAAGCTGCATACTGGCAAAGAATACGCCCAGAAAACAGTGGGAGATCAGAACTGTGTAATATATCTTCAGACTCCATAACTCAAAATAAGATCTAAAGAAATAAGTGGAGGTAAGAACTGCAAGGAACAGAAGCAGCCAGGAAAATGTGAGCATACCGAACTTGCGCGGATCGTTCTTTGAGATATATCTTCCCATGTAAGGCAAAAACACCATTGACAGAAAGGTCGCCTGATTTTTATACAGCGAGATCGAAGAATAATTTAAATGGAGTTCTTTTTCAAAATAGATAGTAAGTACAGGCGTGAATATCATGAATGCAAGTCCGTAAGCCATGAAACCCCATTCAAAATCACGGTAGGGTTTATTTTTCTTAAATATCCCGGCCATTTCGTGGTAGGAATTCATCATACTTTTATAAACCGAGGTTTTCTGATGCGCTGACCTGTCTTTGTAGGGTATCTTTACAAAAACATATGCCGAAATGATGCTTAACACTGCGGAAAGCGGGTAAAAATACCTGAATGCAAAATTATATCTGTCGAGGATCATTCCGAAAATGAATATCGTGAACAGAGCCGTGATCTTTGTGGTTACCGCCACATTACTGTACAACCTCCCGAAATTAACACTCCGGTAATTCTGCTTGATTATCATAGAAAGTACCGGCATGATAAGCGGTGTCGCTATGCAGTACGCAAAATATATCCCGAGGAAGAAATAATGAAAAAATACTCCGCCTTTTGTTTCAGGCGTGAAGAATACAGCGAACAGCAGAGGGATCCTTGTAAACCATACTGAGGCAATGAACAGCTTCTTTTTATTTTTATATCTTTTAACGAATTGAGTAAAAATTATACTGAAAAGCATAACGATAATACTTATCTGAAAAAGAACTCCGATCAGATATGAAGGCGCATCCAGGCTTTTGAGGAATATGAATTCATTCAGTCCTAAAAATCCTACGGCCAGTCCTTCAAGCAATGCGCTGATAATGTGATACTTTAGAGTGACTTTCTCTTTAAGTGTCAGTCCGCTGAAATCAAGAAATAAAGCCATGCCGCATTCCGATTAAAGAGTTTATTTTTCCTTATTGCCTTTTACGAACCTGACTGTGAATCTTTTTCTGATATAACTGCCTAAGACAAACAACATAACAATAAATACAAGAACCAAAAGGGTTCCCATTTTCAGCTCTTTTATCGCATTTTCAAGCGCCGGCAGATTTTCAGCGAATATTTTTCCTACTAATATCCATAACGGTACAGATATAAGAGCCGCGATGCCGTCAATTGTCAGAAACAGCCAGAAGGATTTTTTTCTCATTCCCACAAAGAAGAAAATAGGCGCACGAAAACCCGGGATGAACCTTCCGATGAAAATTATCTTGTTCCCGTATCTTCTGAAAGCTATCGAAGCGCTTCTTATCATATTGGGTTTAATTATTTTAGATATGTATCTGTGTTTAGATATCCGGACACCCCAGCGCCTTCCCGCCCAGTAAATAATACTGTCCCCTAAAAGCACTCCGCTCATACTGACGAACAAAGCATGACTGAAGTCAATCGACCCGTCAGATATCAAAATCCCGCTTATAACTATAGGTATATCCTCAGGGATCGGCAAGCCTAATCCGCAGGCTATAAGTATGACAAATATTATCCACAGGCTGACATTATCGCTCTGCGTTATAAAATCCAGAAGAAAATTAAACATTTCAGAACTTTCCCTTAATTCTATAGAATTTATCTCTTATAATCGACATTGTCAAGCTGTATTTCGATAAGAGCTCCCGCTACCCAGGTCGGTTTTATCCTCCCGTACATTTCAGACATGTCGTCTGCGACGAGCCCGAGAACTGTTCCTCTGCACTGTCCGATCAGATGCCTCAATACCTGCCCGACATCCCTGCCGTCGCTTTTAGCATTTACGCAGTGTTGATTATAAGTCCAGTGATCACCTCTTGACAGAATGTCCAGCCCTTCTATAATCGAACGCCGGGCAAGATCAAGCCCGCCTTTTTCCGGTTCAAAAGAGTTCTCAGGCATATCCCCATAGCCGATCCCGTGATGGAAAGGATCCGTCGTCGCTACAATTACAGCATCTCCGGCCAAAGCTTCCAGATCCTTTATTCCCGGCATCGTTCCGGGCTTTCCTCCCGCCAGATACGGGTACCGCATGATAAGTTCAGGCGGCCTGATCCCCCGTTCGCGGACGGCACAGTCCCACAGGAACTGGAAGTTCAGAAGACTAAACTCCTTCTCCCACTCCCTTCTGCCATTCAGCCCCGGCCCCTGAATTCCCCTGAATTCTTCTTCCGCCGGATCTTTTCCGTCCGCCACCCTGATCCTCGCCTGATTCAGCTCGTCCGTCAGCGCGTGAAGAACACCGAGGACTATCACTTTGTCCGCGCCTGAATCCAGACAGGCGTTCACTGCCGCAGCTGTAAAATCTCCGCATACTTCAATAGTCGAATGCGGGAATATTATGGATCCGCCCTTTTTCAGAGTTTCTGAAAGATCCCATTTTTCAGCCTGTTTGAAAAAGCTGTCTATCTGAGTTTTGCTCAGCCTCTTATGTCTTTCTGAATGATCTTTCTTGAAATCAGGAATTATATTTGCCATTCCGCTGTCTCCATTTGAACTGAATGATACGCTAAATTCATGATTTTATCAACCCTGAACGAGTCATAATTCAGCTAAAAGTGAACCCGTTACTCTGTTAAAGATAATGCATAAACTATTTGCAAAACTCTTATAAATTCATTAAATATAGACTACTTTACTTCAGAGCGAGTTGTAGTGAGAATCGAATTGTCGGAATACACCCGCATTTTTAAAGCTGAAACATATCAGAACCAAAATACTACCAATACAAATATAAGGAAATCAAAATGAAAAATTCAAAGAGGATCGGTTTTGATAATGAGAAATATCTCAAAGAACAGACAGCCTCGATTCTGGAAAGAGTGGGCAGGTTCAACGACAAACTCTACCTCGAATTCGGCGGAAAGATAATGTTTGATTACCACGCTTCAAGAGTACTGCCCGGTTTCGATCCGAACGTTAAAATGAGACTGCTCCAGCTTTTAAAGGACAAGACCGATGTAATAATGTGCATCTACGCAGGCGATATCGAAAGAAAAAAGATCAGGGCGGATTTCGGAATAACTTACGACCACGACGCGCTCAAGACAATTGACGACTTCAGAGAATGGGGCATCGATATCAAAGCGGTTGTAATTACAAGATACGAGAATCAGCCTTCAGCCAACGCTTTTAAGAACAAGCTTGAGATGAGGGGAATGAAGGTTTATATTCATCGTCCGATAGACGGATATCCAGAAAATATTGATCTGATAGTAAGCGATAAAGGCTACGGTTCGAACGAATATGTCAAGACCGACAAACCGATAGTGGTAGTGACAGGTCCCGGCCCCGGAAGCGGAAAGCTGACCACCTGCCTGTGCAGCCTTTACCATGAATATAAAAAAGGTGTTAAAGCAGGATACGCCAAATTCGAAACTTTCCCGATCTGGGATCTTCCGCTCAACCACAAAGTTAACATAGCTTATGAAGCTGCGACAATAGACCTGAAGGATGAAAATCTGATAGATACGCACCACTTAAAAGCGTACGGAAAAGAAGTAGTTAATTACAACAGGGACATAGATGCCTTCCCCGTTCTCAAAAAAATGCTTGAAAAAATCACAGGCGAGAAATCAATGTACCTGTCACCGACGGATATGGGTGTCAACCGCGCCAGCGCAGGCATAATAGATCATAACGCTTTGAACGAAGCAGGTCACCAGGAAGTAATACGCAGGTATTTCAGATGCGGCGTTGAGTATGCCCTTGGGCTTGCAGAAAAGGATTCACTTGAACACGCTCAGATGATAATGAACAAAGTCGGCGCTAAACCCGAAGACAGACCGGTAGTTTTGCCGGCTAGAGAGGCGGCTGCCGAAGCCGAAAACACAGGCAAAGGTCATGCGGGATTTTTCTGCGGCGCGGCAATAGAACTTGCTGACGGCACGATCATAACAGGAAAGAACTCTCCATTGATGCATGCCTCTTCAAGCCTGATAATGAACGCGGGCAAGCATCTGGCGGGTCTTCCGGACAATATGTTCCTCTTGCCACAAAGCCTGATCGACTCCGTGACACACCTTAAGACCAATATACTGAACAGAAAGGTAGCCAGCCTCGATGTTGACGAGATGCTTATCGTTCTCAGCGTCAGCGCACTCTTTAATCCGGCTGCTCAGATGGCCATGGATCAACTCAAGCATCTTGGAAACTGCGAAGTTCATCTTACCCACATTCCGACCCCGGGTGACGAAGCAGGATGGAGAAAGCTGAGGGTGAACCTGACCTGCGACCCTGAATATTCAAGCAAAAGCTTATTTATCAGCTAGTTACTAAAAAATATAGTTTTCAGC